>JAFUGB010000240.1 GCA_017469605.1 Clostridia bacterium | reverse complement strand
GTGGCAACACTGCAAAAGTGGATCCGCGTCCCCAGTCTGAAGGCTGCTCCGCTTCCCGACGCTCCTTTCGGCGCGGCGATCCGCGAGGCGCTTGACATTGCTGTGGATGACTGCAAACGCTTGGGATTTAAAACGCAGATTTTTGACGGTTACGCCGCCCATGCCGATCTGGGAGAGGGCGATGATAAGGAAGCGCTGGGCATCCTTGCGCACCTGGACGTGGTGCCGGAAGGTGATGGCTGGAACTATCCCCCTTATGCCGCCGAAATACACAACGGCCGCATGTATGGCCGCGGCACCAGCGACGATAAGGGCCCTGCCGTCGCGGCGCTTTACGCCATGAAGGCTGTGCAGATGGCGGGCATTCCGCTGCGCCGGAAGGTTCGCCTGATCCTGGGCTGCGACGAAGAAAGCGGCAGCGAATGCATGGAACACTACAAAAAAGTGGCCATCATGCCTCGCTCCGGTTTCAGCCCCGACGCCTCCTATCCGATCATCAACATTGAAAAGGGCATTCTCCGCGTAATCCTCCGTTCAACGCAGTCGGAGGAGGGACTCAAGGTCCTTTCCTTCAACACCGGCCTTCGTCCCAATGTGGTGCCAGGAAAATCCGTTGCTCTGGTTCAGGGTGGGCAGGCCCTTATCCGGAAAACCGCGGAAATCGCGCAGAAGCTGAACCTCCATGTCAGCGCCGAGGCCAAGGACAGCGGCACTGTGGAAATCACCGCCATCGGCGTCAACGGTCACGCCGCTTATCCCGAGCTGGCCCGCAACGCCATCGGTGAAATGCTGTTGGTCCTGCGAGAATTGGGCGTTCAGGGCGCGCTTCGCGCGCTGGCGGATAAAATAGGCATGGAGTATGACGGCGCTTCCATGAAAATCGCCATCCAGGATTGCATCAGCGGCAGCCTGACCTGCAATTTGGGCATCATCCAGGCGGATGAAAAGGGGGTTTCCGCTACCTTGGATATCCGCTATCCGGTGATGACCAATCCCTCCATGGTGGTTAAAAATATCATTGCTTCCTTCCCCTCCTTCGAGGTTTTGCCCGGCGAGCCCAACGAACCCCATTATATCCCTGAAAGCAGCGAGCTGGTGCAGCGGCTTCTGGACGCGTACTGTGAAGTAACCGGTTATGAACGCAAATGCCTGTATACGGGCGGCGGAACCTATGCCCGTGAGCTGGAAGAAGGCGTCGCCTTTGGCGCGGGCTTCCCGCAGGATGAGGATCTGGCGCACCAGGCCAATGAGTATATTGATATTGATAATCTTCTCAAAAACGTGAAAATTTTTGCTTCCGCTATTGTCAAACTGGCCGGAAAAGCGTAAAATATAAACATCAGATACTGAGGAGGTATCCTTCCTTGCAGAAAACAGAACTGATTACCTGTATCAATTGCCCCATGGGCTGCCGTATGGAGGTAACGTTGGAAGACGGTAAAGTTATTTCCGTAAAAGGCAATACCTGCAAACGCGGCGAAATCTACGCGCATCAGGAATGCACCCAGCCCCTGCGCATGGTCACCGCTGTGGCGCCAGTTCAAAACAGCGCTGTTCCCGTGAGCCTGAAAACGCGCACGCCCATTCCCAAGGCAAAAATTGAGGCGTGCATGCGCGCCATCGACGCTTTGGAGCTTTCCGCTCCCATCCAGGCAGGCGATATCCTGATCGAAAATGTGGTCGATTCGGGTGTAGATGTGATCGCGACAAAATCCATTCAATAACAATGAAAACGCCGCCTTCTTTCCCGGAAGCGTGGCGTTTTATTTTTATCAAGGAGAGAAAGCATTCCATGAAATTGCAACCCATTCCGCTTTTCCCGGCATTCCGCCATGGAAAGGATACGCCCTGGGGCGGCGAAAAACTGAAGGAAATTTACGGTAAACGCTGTCAGGATCCCCATACGGGCGAAAGCCTGGAAATGAGCGTTATTCCCGGCTTAAATTCGGTGGACGAAAACGGCATGGCGCTGCGGGATTTGATCGCGGCCTACGGTGTCCTTATGACGGGAACGGCGGTTACAGGAGAATTTCCGCTGCTGCTCAAATTGATTGATGCGAAAGAGCAGCTGAGCGTACAGGTGCATCCGGACGATGCATACGCCAAAGCAAATGAAAACAAGCTGGGGAAAACCGAGGCATGGGCGATTCTCCATGCCGAGCCCGGCGCGCGGCTGGTATACGGCATCAGGGAGGGAACCACCGCTGCAATGCTGCGCGAAGCCTGCGGAAAAGGAAAAGAGATCGAAAAACTGCTGCGCTACGTTCCGGTGCGCGACGGTGATGTTTTCTATATTCCTTCCGGCACCGTTCATGCCATAGGCGCCGGGATCGTTTTATATGAGATCCAGCAGTCCAGCGACGTCACCTACCGTTTTTATGACTGGGACCGAACCGACGCCCAGGGCAACAAACGGGCGCTGCACATCCGGCAAGCGCTGGATGTGACCCGTCTGGATTATCAGCCGGAAGCGATTGTGCCTAAATTACTGGAGGATGCCGCCTGCAAAAGGGAAGAATTGCTGAACACGCCCTATTTTCGTCTGGAGCGGCTTTCGGACTGCAATCAAACCCCGTTCAGCCCGGCCATCACGCATTTTTCCGTGGTCACGCTATTGACAGAAGGGGCGCTTGCGACGGATGGCGCATGCCGATCCTTCCCTGCCGGACAGACCATCTTCATCCCGGCTGACTGCGTGCCATTTACCCTGACCTGCGGCCAGTGTCTCATCTCCGCTCCCGCGCATAACGAAGCGCCCGTATGATATAATACTATATAATCAAGTCAAAACGGGAGGAACCATGTCACCCTCAGCATTTCAGGATATCGTGCCCGAATCCCGCGTTCACCAACGGGCCATGCTCAGCAATTATACCTCCATGCGCACCGGCGGGCCCGCCGACTACCTGATTGAAGCGGCTTCCGAGGATGAAATTTGCGCTGTATTTGAGCAAGCCCAAAAAGAAAACATCCCCGTTTATATCATGGGAAACGGATCTAACCTGATTTTTTCCGACGAGGGCTTCCGCGGTGTTGTTCTGCATATCGGGAAGGCGTTTTCCTCCATAAAAATCGATTCATGTTCTATGGATTGCCAGGCGGGCGCCATGCTGGCTGCCGTATCCCGGGAAGCGGCGGAGCATGCCCTGAGCGGCATGGAATTTGCCGCCGGCATTCCGGGCTCCGTGGGCGGTGCCGTGTGTATGAACGCAGGCGCCTATGGCGGCGAAATCAGCCAGGTGCTGGAGCATGCCAGGGTATTGGTGAATGGCAATGTGGAACGCTGGACGCGCGATCAGCTTCAGTTCGGTTACAGACACAGCGCCATTATGGACCAGACATGTACCGTGCTGTCGGCGCAATTTATCCTGACCCCGGGGAACCGGGAAGATATCCGCAGTTATATGCGCGATCTGAACGATCGCAGGCGCCAAAAACAGCCGCTTCAATATCCAAGCTGCGGCTCCTTCTTTAAGCGTCCCGCCGGGCATTATGCCGGCGCATTGATCGAGCAAGCCGGATTAAAGGGCTTCGCCATTGGCGACGCGCAGGTCAGCGAATTGCACGCGGGGTTTGTGATAAATCGCGGCCATGCCACCTCTCAGGATATTTACAGGCTGATGCGCCATGTGCAGCACACTGTTTTTGAGCAATCCGGCGTATTGCTGGAGCCTGAAGTAAAACTGATTGGACGGTTTGAAGCATGAGCCTGTCCTCAGAAGTGAAGCAGGAGCTGGTTGCGCTTCACGCGGAAAAAAGCTGCTGTATGTTCAGCGAACTGAACGCGCTGACCCAGTGCTGCGCCTCCATGACGCTTCATGGCCGCGGCCAGGTATCCATTGTCTATACCACCGAAAATGTCTCCGTTGCCAAACGCATCTTTATTCTGCTCAAAAAGAGTATGGAAATCAATTCTACGCCCCATTTTACAAAAATCAGGCGTTTTGGCGGGCGGCGCGTCTGCCGTATTCAGCTTTCCATACCGGATACAAGAAAGCTGATGTACGCGCTGCATATGCTGCATGAAAGCGAAAGCGGCGATGTATTTCGGGGCATTCCGCGCAGGGCATTATCCAGAAAATGCTGCCAACAGGCTTTTCTGCGCGGCGCATTCCTGGGCGTTGGCTCCATTGCCACTCCAGAGCACAACCATCACCTTGAATTTGTATGCGGAAACGAAAGCCGCGCCGATTCCGTTGCGCAGCTTTTACGCCGAAATGATCTGGAATGCAGAACGGAAGAGCGGCGCGGCGCTGCCGTTGTGTACATGAAAAAGGGCGCGCAGATTTCCACCCTACTGGGACTTATGGGCGCTACGCGGGCTATGATGCGCTATGAAAATATACTGGCACAGCGCAGCCTGCGCGAAAATGTGATGCGGGCTACAAACTGCGATCATAATAACACCGTCCGGCAGTTGAACGCGGCGCAAAAACAAATTGAAACGATTATGCTGATCAAAAATAGCAGTCATTTTTCCCAGCTTCCCGAGGAATTGCGGCAGGTCGCGGAGCTGCGCATCCAGCATCCGGAATCCTCTATGGAGGAGATCGGCACGATGCTCTCCCCTCCCCTTGGCAAGTCCGGTGTCAATCACCGATTTAGAAAAATAGCATGTTTTTCCCAAGAAAAAGAAATTGAAGCACAAGGAGAGGAGCATCATGTTAACACTTCGAATTCCACTGAATGAACGGTTCGCTTTCTCACACGAGAACGCCGCCCGTCTCGCAAACAGTCTCTCACGCTTTGATTCCTCCATTATGATCCATGATCAAAACAGAACCATCAGCGCAAAATCTTTGCTGGGCATCCTTTCCCTGGGGTACCTGCAATCCGGATCCCTCGAATTTATCATTGAGGGAATTGATGAGGAAAACGTTTTGGCCGCGATAAAGGAATACTTTCATCTGTAACAAAAAAAGCATAAAAAAACGCGGTTCTTTCGAACCGCGCTTTTTTATGCTTTGAACGCAGCAATTATTCGATCACGGAGGTAACGGCGCCGGAACCAACGGTGCGGCCGCCTTCGCGGATAGCGAAGCGCAGACCGGCTTCGATGGCGATGGGGGTGATCAGGGTCACTTCCATCTCGATGTTGTCGCCG
>JAFUGB010000239.1 GCA_017469605.1 Clostridia bacterium | reverse complement strand
CCACGATGATCATTTGCTTATTCCATCCCGCAAGATACCCGTCCAGGCCCCAGCTCTTGCCGTAGGTGGCGTCCGCATCCCGGAACAGGTTGTGCCCGTCAAAGAAATACATAACGGGAAACGGCCCGCTGCCGCTGTCCGGGACACGGATGTGCAGGGGACGGTGGGCGTTCAGTGCATGAAAATAAAAATCCTGTTTGATCAGCATAGATTACTCCGTTTTGCTTACTTGGATAGCGGCCAGCACCTCGCCCACCTTTTCATGGAGCACCAGCTCGGCCATATCGTCATAGGGCGTGGCGTCCCGGTTGATCAGCACCAGGTGCTTTCCCCGGAAATATCGCAGCAGCCCGGCGGCAGGATAGACCGTCAGGCTGGTGCCCGCCACGATCATCATATCGGCGTTTCGGATGGCGTGTACCGCGCCGGAAACCACCTCGTCGTCCAGCCCTTCCTCATAGAGCACCACGTCGGGCTTGATCCTGCCGCCGCAGTCGCAGACGGGAACGCCGCGGCTGTTTCGAATATATTCCGGGCCGTAAAACTTTCCGCATTTTTCACAATGGTTGCGCCAGACGCTGCCGTGCAGCTCAAATACCCTCTTGCTGCCCGCCTTGGTATGCAAACCGTCAATGTTTTGCGTAACCACGGCGGTGAGCTTTCCCGCCGCTTCCAGCTCGGCCAGCTTTTTGTGGGCGGCGTTGGGCTGGGCCTCCAGGGGCAGCATTTTATCCCGGTAAAACCGGAAAAATTCCTCAGGCATGCGCTTGTAGAAGGTATGGCTCAGGATCTGCTCCGGCGGCCATTGATACCGCTGGTTATACAGGCCGTCTACCGATCGAAAATCGGGGATGCCGCTTTCTGTGCTGACGCCCGCGCCCCCAAAGAATACGATGCTGCTGCTTTCATCGATCATTTGCTGCAAATTCATGTTTTACCATCCTTATATCGCAAAAACCACCGGAGCAAGCCCCGGTGGTTTTGCAAGCTACAGTCAGTCCACTTTCCTGCCGATGGTGGCCTTGATGCGGCGGACGCCGGCGGAAGAAGCTTCTTCCTTCATGATCTTAAAGGAAACCAGATCGCCGGTGCGGTTGGCATGGGGACCGCCGCAGATTTCTTTGCTGTAGGGGCCCATGGTGTATACGCGCACGATCTCGCCGTACTTGCTTTCAAACAGGCCGATGGCGCCCTGGGCCTTGGCTTCAGGCACGGTCATTTCCTCCATCACAATGGGCACGTTGGCCTCGATGGCTTCATTTACCAGCTTCTCCACTTCCTGAAGCTCTTCGGCGGTCACTTTGCGGCCAAAGGTAAAGTCAAAGCGCAGGCGCTCGGCAGTGATGTTGCTGCCCTTTTGCTTGACCTCGTCGCCCAGGACCTTGCGCAGCGCGGCCTGCAGCAGATGCGTGGCGGTGTGCAGGCAGGTGGTCTGCTCGCTGTGATCAGCCAGACCGCCCTTGAAGATCTGCTCGGCGCCGCTGCGGCTGGTAGCTTGGTGCTGCTCAAAGCGCTTGGCGAAGTCCTCCTCGTCCACGGTCAGGCCGTGCTCGGCAGCCAGTTCCTTGGTGATTTCGATGGGGAAGCCATAGGTATCGTACAGCTTGAAGGCGCTGCGTCCGTCGATCACGCTGCTGCGCTCCAGGATGCCCTGGCATTCCTTTTTCACGGTTTCGATGTCGCCGTTCTTTACGGCCTCAATGGCGGCCACCATATCGGGCTGGGGACGCAGCACATGCGTTTTTACCGCTTCCTCGGCGGCGGCCAGCGTGTCGTCCGCGATGATCTTTTCCATAACGGAACGGGTGCGGTTGATATTGAACAGCACCTTGTCAAATTCCTTTTCGCCCTGCTTCAATGTGCGGGCAAAGCGGCCTTCCTCCAGCGTCAGCTGCTCGATGACGAACGCGGCGTTCTGCTCCAGTTCGGGGTAAACTTCCTTGTACTGGTCAATGATCACCTGGGCTACCTTGGCGGTGAACCCCTCGCCCAGGCCCAGCCCCATGCCGTAGCGCACAGCACGGCGGATCAGGCGGCGCAGGATATAGCCCTGGCCCACGTTGCTGGGGCCGATGCCCCGGGGATCGCCAATGATGAAGGTGGCGGTGCGCATGTGGTCGGCCACGATGCGGAAAGCCTTGGTGTTTTCATCGTCAGGATTGTATTTTTTGCCGCTCAGCTCCTCAATTTTGGCCAAAATCTGGGAGAACACATCGGTTTCATACACGCTCTTCTTCCCGTTGAGTACGCAGATGGTGCGCTCCAGGCCCATGCCGGTATCCACGTTCTTCTGCTCCAACGGGATGAAGGAGCCGTCCTTCTGCTTGTTGTACTGCATAAACACGTCATTCCAGATCTCCAGATACGCGCCGCAATGACAGGCAGGGGAGCAGTCCGGGCCGCAGGGCTCCTTGGTAATGATGAACATCTCGGTATCCGGGCCGCAGGGGCCGGTGATGCCGGCGGGGCCCCACCAGTTGTGTTCCTTGGGCAGATAGAAAAGATGGTCGTCCTTCACGCCGCAGCTTCGCCACAAATTGGCCGCTTCTTCATCCCGAGGACAGTCTTCATCGCCCTCAAATACGGTGAAGGCCAGCTTGTCCTTATCGATCCCAAGCCATTCGGGACTGGTCAGAAATTCCCAGCTCCAGGGAATCATTTCCTTCTTGAAATAGTCGCCCAGGCTCCAGTTGCCCAGCATTTCAAAGAAGGTCAGGTGGCTCATATCGCCCACTTCGTCAATATCGCCGGTGCGGATGCACTTCTGCACGTCGGTAAGCCGTGTGCCCTGGGGATGCTTCTGGCCCAGCAAATAGGGGACCAGGGGATGCATGCCGGCGGTGGTAAACAGCACGGTGGGATCGTTGTCGGGAATGACGGAGGCCGAGGGGATCACGCTGTGGCCCTTTTCCTGGAAAAACTTCAGGAACAGCGCGCGCAGCTCGTTGGCGGAAAGCTGTTTCATGGGAATGTACACTCCTTCAGAATAATAAAACTGTGCCTGATCATTTTGAAGACGAACAGACACAGATTCGCGGTACCACTTCAATTGGCGCTTGCGCGCCCACCTCATTTCCTGATAACGGCAGGGACCGGATCGCCTTACTGTTATTTCGGGCGGTCAACTCCGCAGGGGCTTCTTCACGCTGTGCCGGCCTTGCACTGTCGCCGGCTCGCTGGAGATGCGTGAATACTTGGCTGCTTCAGGGTTTTGTATTCAATTGCAGTTTAAAAGTATACTGTTTTGTGATGGAAAAGTCAAGGGAAATTACATGTTTTCAACGAACTTGAGCAAAATTTTCAGCGCGCCTTCCAGATCCCGCATATCGATGACTTCCGCGGGGGAGTGCACGTAGCGGCAGGGAATGGACAGGCAGCCCGCGGGCACGCCGGCCCGGGTATGCTGGATGGCGCTGCCGTCCTGGCCGCCAAAGGGCAGCACCTCGCGCTGAACGGGCACGCCGGCCTCCTCAGCGGCGTTCAGCAGGGCGTCACGAACGATGGGAGATGCAATCATGCTGCGATCAATGAACTTTACAGCCGCGCCTTTCCCAAGCGCGATGGCGGGAAGCTTGGTCTCGGGCGTATCGCCCCAGGCTGTTACATCCAGGGCCACGCCGATATCGGGGTTCACGCTGTAGGCGGCGACTTTTGCGCCGCGGATGCCCACTTCCTCCTGGCTGGAAAAAACGGCCACCACAGTATTCCTGGGTTCGTCCAGATACATCATCAGCTCGCACAGCAGCGCGCAGCAGCACCGATCGTCCATGGCGGGCGAGGCCATCCGGTAAGCGCCCAGTTCAAAATAATCCGGCGCGTACACCGCCATGTCGCCGGGAAGCACCGATTGCTCGGCTTCAGCCTTGTTTTCGGCGCCGATATCCACGAACAGGTGCTTCATGGACCGTTCCCCGCCTTGGATCGGCTCACTGTACAGCACACCTTCGGTGCCGTTTTCAAATACCACATGACGGCCAACCGAAAT
>JAFUGB010000020.1 GCA_017469605.1 Clostridia bacterium | reverse complement strand
GATTTGATCCATCCCCAGGAATTGCTTCGGATCATCGATATATTCAAGGATATGGGCTTTTCCGCCATCCTGCCCATCAGCGCCAAGACCGGCGAAGGGCTGGATACGCTGCGGAAAGAACTGCTGGGCCATATGCCCTATGGGCCCAAGTATTTCCCCGATGATATGCTGACCGATCAGCCCGAGCGCGTGCTCTGCGCCGAGCTGATCCGCGAAAAAGCCCTGCTCCACCTGCGGGATGAGGTGCCCCATGGCATTGGCGTAGAGATCCTGCGCATGGAAAAGAAAAGCGAACGCCTGATGGAGATCCACGCCGATATTTATTGCGAGCGCGATTCCCATAAAGCGATCATTATCGGAAAACATGGGGCCATGCTTTCGCAGATTGGCAAGGAGGCGCGCGTCGACATAGAATCCCTGCTTGGTATGCGCGTGAATCTCCAGCTTTGGATCAAGGTTCGTCCCGATTGGCGCAACTCCAAGGCGGACCTGAGAACGCTTGGCTATGACAACCGAGAATAGGAAAGCCGCGCTTCGCGGGTTTGCCCTGCGCGTTCGCCGTTGGGATTACACACCGCTGCTGCTGTGCTGGGCAACGGCGGTGTTTTATGCTTTCTTCTGCCTGTATATCGGCATTGATCCCGTTGGAAGCAGCGGATACAATACGTATACGCTTCAGGCGCTGGCCTGGCGATCGGGCAGCTATTCCCTGGGGCAGGATTACCCCTGGCTGGAGCTGGCTACCTATCAGGGCGATTGGTATGTTTCCTTTCCGCCCGTTCCCACCATTCCCCTCTTTTTCCTCACCTTTCTTTTCGGCGGCGCCACGCCGGATAATCTGCTGGTCAAGCTATATCTGCTGGCGGGCTGTTTGTCGGTGTACCGCATGCTGCGGCGTGCCCGTTACGATAAGCTTTCGGCCGTGGGCTTTACGCTGTTTTTCAGCTTCGCAAGCTGCCTTGTCGCGCTTACGACAGAAGGCGGCGTATGGTATCAGGCGCAAATGCTGGCCTACGCGCTTACCTGCGCCGCCATCGCCTGTATGTTCTGCCGAAAAATAACAGCTTCCCTGATTTGCTATGCCTTTGCCGTCGGCTGCCGTCCTTTCAACGCGATCTATGGGCTTCCGCTGCTGGCCCAATACGCGATGCTGTACCGTCCTTTCAGGGAAAAGTGGCAGCGCGCCGCCAGGCAAATCGTTCCCGGTGTGCTGTGCGGATTGCTGGTAGCCTTTTTCTATGGCTGGTACAATTATATTCGCTTTGGAAACCCGCTGGAATTTGGCCACAATTATCTGCCAGAGTTTTCCTGGCAGGGCGGCACGCAGTTTTCCGTCGCCCATATCGCCCAGAATTTGAAAAGCTTTGTATTGCGCATGCCCTTCGCGCTGGAAAACGGTGAATGGCGCTTAAGCCATTTCGGCTTTTGCTTTTTGATCGCCAATCCGGTATTCATCCTTTTCCTGTTCTGGATCGCAGCCGATCTGATCCGCCGCCGCTTCACATGGACCAAAGCAATCATCTTTTTTTCCTGCGCCGTACACCTTTTCCTCCTGCTGCTTCACCGCACCTTTGGCGGCTTTCAGTTCGGGGCGCGCTATACCTGTGACCTGCTTCCCTATGCCGCGCTGTATTTGGCGCAGGAGGGCCGCGTCCGGCGCATGCTCCTCCCGGAAAAACTGCTCCTTGTTCCCGCCCTGTTCTTTTCCCTGTAC
The DNA here is from genome assembly GCA_017469605.1 of Clostridia bacterium. Lineage (GTDB taxonomy): Bacteria > Bacillota > Clostridia > Christensenellales > Aristaeellaceae > SFMI01. Next base: position 6,692 of record JAFUGB010000020.1, on the reverse strand, counting down.
GGCGCCGCCAGCATTCTGCTTTAGCGAAAGCCCGGCGAAAAAAGCCCAGTTTTCCCCTTTACGAAAATTCTCTTTTCTGTTATAATACCTATGTTTTATACGCAATGATGAGGACGGGAGCGGAAGAGCGCTCACAGCGAGCCGGGGAGGATGAAAGCCCGGCAGCGGCAGCCGGATCCGGATCACCTTGGAGCATGGGCCAATCCCCCACGGATGTCCCCGTTACAGGACAAAGAGCGGATGCAGTTTGCATCAATTTGGGTGGTACCGCGGCCTGTCCGTCCCATGGATGGACGGGCCTTTTATTTTCCGAAAGGAGCAGAACGATGTACAAAAAAGTTACAACCGACATGAATTTCACGGCGCGTGAAAAGGAAGTCCTTTCCTTCTGGAAGGAAAATCAGATCGAGCAAAAAAGCTTTCACCTGCGCGACGGCCGGGAAAACTTCACCTTTTTTGATGGGCCGCCTACCGCCAACGGCAAGCCCCATATCGGCCATGTGCTGACCCGCGCCATCAAGGATCTGATTCCCCGCTACCAGACCATGAAGGGCAAAAGCGTGCTGCGCATTGCCGGTTGGGATACCCACGGTCTGCCTGTGGAACTGGAAGTGGAAAAAAAGCTGGGCCTGGACGGCAAGCCCCAGATTGAAAAATACGGCATTGAGCCCTTCATCAAGGAATGCAAGGAAAGCGTATGGAAATACCTGCATCTTTGGGAAGATATGTCTGAGCGCGTGGGCTTTTGGGTGGATATGGAGCACCCCTATGTCACCTATCATGATAACTATATTGAATCGGTATGGTGGAGCCTGAAGCAGATCGCTGATAAAGGGATGATCTACAAGGGACACAAGATCGTTCCCTATTGCCCCCGCTGCGGCACCGCCCTTTCCTCCCACGAAGTGGCCCAGGGCTATAAAAACGTAAAGGAAACCTCCGCCTTTGTCCGTTTCAAGGTCAAGAACGAGGAAAATACCTACCTGCTGGCCTGGACCACCACCCCTTGGACGCTGCCCAGCAACCTTGCGCTGTGCGTTAATCCCCATGAAACCTATTGCCGTGTAAAGACCAGCGAGGGCGTTTCCTATATCATGGCCAAGGCGCTGGTGGAAAAGGTGCTGGAAGGCAAAGCGCCCGAAATCACCGAAGAAATGACCGGCAACGATCTGCGCGGCATGGAATATGAACCCCTGTACCGCTTTGTGGAACCCGATGGCAAGGCCTGGTTTGTGGTGAGCGATGAGTATGTCACCATGGAGGATGGCTCGGGCATTGTGCATATCGCTCCCGCCTACGGCGAGGATGACAACCGCGTTTGCCGCGAAAATAACGTCCCCTTTCTCAACCTGGTGGATGCCCAGGGCAAATTTGTGGCTGAGACCGCCTGGGCCGGCACTTTTGTAAAAGACGCCGATCCCTTGATCCTGAAGGACCTGAAAGAGCGGGGCTTGCTGTTTGCCGCCGTTCCCTTTGCCCATGATTATCCCTTCTGCTGGCGCTGCGATACGCCGCTGCTCTATTATGCCCGCCCCACCTGGTTTATCCGCATGACCGCTGTGCGGGATAACCTGGTAGCCAATAACCGTTCGGTCAACTGGATGCCTGAAAACATCAAAGAAGGCCGCATGGGCAACTTTCTGGAAAATGTTGTGGACTGGGGACTGTCCCGCGAACGCTATTGGGGCACGCCGCTTCCCATCTGGCTGTGCGATGAAGGCCATATGCATGTGATCGGCAGCAGGCAGGAGCTGATGGACATGGCCATCGGTGAGGTCAACCTGCCGGAGCTGCACCGCCCCTATATCGATGAAGTTGTGCTCAAATGCCCCCACTGCGGCAAGCCCATGCACCGCACCAAGGAGGTTATCGACTGCTGGTACGATTCGGGCTCCATGCCCTTTGCCCAGTGGCACTATCCCTTTGAAAACAAGGAAAAATTTGAGGAACGCTTCCCCGCCGATTTCATCAGCGAGGCCATCGACCAGACCCGCGGCTGGTTCTACACCCTGCTGGCCATCTCCACCCAGCTGTTTGGCCAGTCCCCCTTCAGGAATTGCCTGGTGCTGGGACACGTGCAGGATGCCGAAGGCCGGAAGATGAGCAAGCACCTTGGCAACGTGGTGGATCCCTGGGATGTACTGGACGACCAGGGCGCTGACGCCGTTCGCTGGTACTTCTACGCCGCCAGCGCTCCCTGGCTGCCAAGCCGCTTCAGCAAGGAAAACGTATCCGAGTATCAGCGCAAATTCATGGGCACACTTTGGAATACCTATTATTTCTATGTGCTCTATGCCGATATTGACCGGTTTGATCCCACCAAGCATGATATCAAGAATGCGCAGCTGAGCCTGATGGATAAATGGGTGCTGAGCCGCCTCAACACGCTGATCAAAGGCGTGGATGACGATCTGGGCAGCTACCGCATTCCCGAGGCCTGCCGCAAGCTGACAGAGTTTGTGGACGACCTGTCCAACTGGTACATCCGTTTGGGCCGCGATCGCTTCTGGGGCAAGGGCATGGAGGGCGATAAGGAAGCCGCCTTCATTACGCTCTATACCGTGCTTTCCACGCTGACCAGACTGATTGCCCCCTTCGTTCCCTTCATGGCCGAAAACATCTACCAGAATATCGTCCGCACCGTGGATGCCGGCGCGCCCGAAAGCGTGCACCTGTGCGATTATCCGGTATGCGACGAAAGCATGATCGACGCCGAGGTGGAGCGGCAGATGGCGGCGGTGAAAAAGGTTGTGGTGCTCGGCCGCGCCTGCCGCAACCTGAGCAACATCAAGGTCCGCCAGCCCCTGAGCAACCTGTATATCAGCGGCGCTGATTTCGGTGAGGTGTATAAAACGCTGGTGGCCGATGAACTGAATGTAAAGAACGTGCAGTTTATCCAGAATGCCAGCCAGTTTGTGAGCTATGACCTGAAGCCCAATTTCTTTACGCTCAAATCCCGTTACGGCAAATTCCTGGGCCGCATGCGCGGCGAATTGCAGAAGCTGGACGGAGCCGCCGTGGTCGCGGCCTTTGAAAAGGGCGATTCCGTTACCCTGCGGATGGATGATACCGATATCGTGCTGAACAAAGAGGATATCCTGGTGGAAGCCGTCAAAAAAGAGGGCTTTACCTCCCAGGTGGACGGCGCGCTGACCGTGGTATTGGATACCGCGCTGACGCCTGAACTGATTGAAGAGGGCTATGCCCGCGAATTTGTCAGCAAGGTGCAGTCCATGCGCAAAGACGCCGGCTTTGATGTGACCGACCGCATCGCCATTACCTGCCAGTGCGGCGACAAATTGAAATCGGCGCTGCAAAACGGCCGCGAAATCGTGCTGTCCGGTGTTCTGGCCGAAAGCCTTACCATTGGCGACGCCGCCGGCGAGGCCGTTAAGGAATGGGATATCAACGGAGAAAGCGCCGTCATCGGCGTCAAGAGGGTTTAAATGTTTATTGCCGATCAATGGCAGACCTTTGAGGTCATCGATACCGGCAACGGTGAAAAGCTTGAGCGCTGGGGCAAATACATGCTTTGCCGTCCCGATCCCCAGGTGATTTGGCCCCAGGCCGATCCTTCGGCCTGGGACAGCGCGCAGGCCCGTTACCATCGCAGCGAGCGCGGCGGCGGCGAATGGCATTTCCGGGAGCAGCTGCCCGAACGCTGGCAGATCAGCTACAGGGATTTAAAATTCCACGTTCGGCCCACCGGCTTCAAGCATACCGGCCTTTTTCCGGAGCAGGCCGCCAATTGGGATTGGATGCGCGGCCTGATCAGGCAGCGGGGCGGCAAGGCGAAGGTACTGAATCTGTTTGCCTATACCGGCGGCGCCACTGTGGCCTGCGCCGCCGAGGGCGCGCACGTGACCCATGTGGATGCCGCCAAGGGCATGATACAATGGGCTAAGGAAAACAGGGAGCTTTGCAAGCTTCCCGAAACCAGCTGCCGCTTTATTGTGGAGGATGCCCTGGCCTTTGTACGCCGGGAAATCCGCCGTGGCAATACCTATGACGGCATCCTGATGGATCCGCCCAGTTACGGCCGCGGCCCCAGCGGCGAGGTATGGAAGCTGGAAAATGAACTGTATACGCTGGTTGATACCTGCGCGCAGGTTTTAAGCAGCCATCCCCTGTTCTTCCTGGTAAACAGCTATACCACCGGTTTTCAGCCCGCGGTGCTGCATAACATCATTTGCCGCACTGTGGTATCGCGCTGCGGCGGTCAGGTGGATGCCCAGGAGGTCGTCCTGCCCGTGCGTTCGGGCGGGGTGCTTCCCTGCGGCGCCAGCGGACGGTGGCAGCTGAAATAACAACACATCTTCAAAACGAAAGGAAACACCCATGAGCGAAAACATCAAAAAGCCCGTTGTCCTTTTTGAGGACAATCACATTATCGTGGTGGTCAAGCCCGCCAATATGCTGGTACAGGGCGACAATACCGGCGATGAAGATGTGCTATCCTGGCTGAAGGCTTATATCAAGGAAAAATACAACAAGCCCGGCGAAGCGTTTGTGGGCCTGGTGCACCGAATGGACCGGCCCGTGGGCGGGCTGCTGGTGTTTGCGCGCACCAGCAAAGCCGCCTCCCGTCTCTCCGAGCAGGTGCGCACCCATGAGCTGTGCCGCGAATACGTATGTGTTTGCCAGAATGAAGCCCCCGACAAATTCACCCTGCACGATTGGCTGCAAAAGGACGAAAGCACCAACATGGTGAAGGTTATTCCCCCGTACCTGAAGTTGCAGGGCAAGGAAGCCATTCTGCACGCCCGCTGCGTTGCCCATCGCAGCGCCCATTCGCTGGTATGCATCCGGCTGGAAACAGGCCGCGCCCACCAGATCCGGGTGCAGATGCAGCATGCCGGTTATCCCCTTTGGGGCGATAATCGCTACGGCAACGGAAAGCGCGGCCAGCAAATCGCCTTATGGGGAATGCGGCTGACACTGAAACATCCCATCACCGGCGAAAGCATGCTGTTCATCGCTCCGCCGCCCGAGACCGCGCCCTGGACCGCATTTACCCGGGAAGTGGATGGCCTGGAAAGCATCTGGCCCCAAATCATTTTTGAATAAGAGGAACCCATGAGTACGCCCCTGACATTTGACATCAAAAAAAGAGACGCCAAATCCCGCGCGCGTTTAGGCGTGGTTCATACGGCGCATGGCGATATCCAGACGCCCATTTATATGCCGGTGGGGACCCAGGCCGTGGTGAAGGCCATGACCAGCCGGGAAATGGATGAAATCGGCACCCAGATCCTGCTTTCCAACACCTATCACCTGCACCTTCGGCCCGGCGAAGCGCTGATCCAGGAAGCAGGCGGGCTGCATGCCTTTATGAATTGGAAAAAGCCGATCCTGACGGACAGCGGCGGTTTCCAGGTATTCTCGCTATCTTCCCTCCGCAAAATCACCGAGGAAGGTGTTTCCTTCCGAAGCCATCTGGATGGAAGCAAGCATTTTCTGTCTCCGGAAGAATCCATGCGCGTCCAGGAGGCACTGGGCTCGGATATAGCGATGGCCTTTGACGTTTGTTCGGCCTACCCCTGCGATTACAACACCGCCAAGGCCGCTATGGAGCGCACGCATCGCTGGGCAGCGCGCTGCAAGCAGTATCATACCCGATCCGACCAAGCGCTGTTTGGCATCGTGCAAGGCGCGTTCTATGACGACCTGCGCATCGAAAGCGCCAAGGTTTTGGCTGATATGGATTTCCCCGGATACGGCATCGGGGGATTGTCGGTGGGCGAGCCCAAGCCCATCATGTATGATATGCTGGACAAGCTTGTTCCCTTCCTGCCCGATAACAAGCCCCACTATCTGATGGGCGTTGGCACGCCGGACTGCTTGCTGGAAGGCGTCCTTCGCGGCGTGGATATGTTTGACTGCGTACTGGCCACCCGCATTGCCAGAAACGGCACCGTTTTTACCAAGCATGGCCGCATGGTGATCCGCAACGCTGAGTATGCCCATGATTTCCGTCCCATTGAAGCAGACTGTGATTGCTATGCTTGCCGCAATCATACCCGCGCCTATATCCGTCACCTGCTGAAAACAGGCGAAATTACCGGCGGCCGCCTGGCCAGCATTCACAATCTCCGCTTCCTGCTCCGGATGATGGAGGATATCCGCGCGGCCATTGCCGAGGACCGGCTGGAGGAATACCGGAAGGATTTCTATGCTCGCTATGACATGACCCGCAACTTCTGATCCCGCACCGCCTTCACGGCGGTTTTTTTTATCCCAATGCCACATCAAGCACCATCATCAGCGCAAAGCCGGCCATGGTAAAAAAGGTGATCACCGTTTTATTGGCGTTTTGCTGGCTTTCCGGAATCAGTTCCTGCGCAACCACATAGATCATTGCCCCCGCCGCAAAGGACAGCATATACGGAAGCAGCTGCTGGATGCGGAGCACCATCAGCGCGCCGATTATGCCCGCTGCCGGTTCCACAAGGCCGCTGAGCTGTCCCATGAAGAACGCGTAATTTCTGGAATGTCCCTCGCGCAGCATGGGCACGCTGACCGCCGTTCCCTCAGGAAAATTTTGAAGTCCAATGCCAAGGGCCAGCAGGCAAGCGCCTGTAAGCGTGGCTCCTTCCAGCGCGTAGGCCAGCGATCCAAACGCCACCCCCACCGCCATCCCCTCGGGGATATTATGAAGGGTAATGGACAGCATCAGCATTGCGCATCTTTTC
>JAFUGB010000238.1 GCA_017469605.1 Clostridia bacterium | reverse complement strand
GCCCTTGGCCTCGGCGGTGAGCACGTATTCCTGGTTGATCACATCCAGCATGGAGGTTTTGAGCAGCCGGGCATAGGTGGCGATATAGCTGAAGCAGCCGGTGAGCGTGGGCAGCATGGTATATTCCCAGCCGCCCAGCCAGAGATCATCGCCCGAGGGCCAGCCGATGGTGGGGAAAATGCGCAGGTTTCCGGCAAACACCTTTTGCAAAAGCAGGCCAAAGATCAGGTGCGGCACTGAAATCAGCAGGACGGAAAGCACAACCACCAGGTAATCCCACACCGATCCCTGCCGCATGGCGGCCAGGATGCCCAGGAGCAATCCCACCGAAACGCCCAAAAGCATTTGCTGGATGCCCAGGCGCGCCGAAACGGGCAGGCGCTCGCGGATGAGCTTGCCCACGGTCTGCCCGGCATATACGAAGGATTCTCCAAAGTTGCCCTGGCACATATTCTTCATGGTGATCAGATAGCGCTCCAGCACCGGCTTGTCCAGCCCGTAGCGCTGATAAAGCCGCTCCCGCGCCTCCGGGCCCAGCTTATCCGCGCGCTGGGTCAAAGGATCGCCCGGCACGGCCTCCAGCAGGAAAAACGTGGCGGTGGCGATCAAAAGCAGCGTCAGCAGCAGCTCCAGGAATCGTCTGATGATGTATTTCGTCAAAACAGGCTCCCACCTTTGGTAATGCTCTTAGGGATACATGCCCTCATTTTAAGAAAAACCAGGGGAAAACGAACTTTGCCGCATTCCGTTTGCCCGGCGGCTTGATCGGCGGCGCCATATCCGCGGACGAAAATGGCCGGTTCGTGGAAATGGAAATACGAAAAATCCCCCCGGGCAAAAAGGCTTAGCTTCCTGCCCGGAGGAAAATAGATCGGTTGGATCAGTTGCCGCGGCCGTCAATATAAGTGATGTAGAGCTCCTGGCTGGCGCCGAAGGAGGAGGTGCGGAAGTTCTTGACCCAATTCTGCATGAAGTAATCGCGGGTCATATGATAGATGGGGATCAGGGCGCAATCGTCAGCCAGCAGCTGCTCGGCTTCGGTATAGATGGCCAGGCGCTTGGCGTTGTCGTTTTCACCGTTCAGGCTGTCGATCAGGGCGTCAAACGCGGGGTTATTATACTTGCCATAGCTGGCATAGCGGTTGCTGTGGAAGGTATCCAGGAAGTCCAGGGGATCGTTATAGTCCGAGGACCAGCTGCCCACCATCAGGTCATAGTTGCCGGCATCGCGCTCGGCGGTGAACAGCGAATAATCGCCCACGGTGTTCAGCGTAACCTTGATGCCCAGCGCCTGCTCCCAGATCTGCTGCAGGTATTCGCGCATGGTCTGGTTTTCCATGGTGGAGCCATAGGACAGGAGGGTGATGTTCGCGCTGCTCAGGTCAGTATCACGGCCCAGCTCTTCCAGGCCCTTCTGGAACAGGGCGCGCAGGGTATCGGTATCGCCCACGTAGGTCTGGGCGTCGGCCAGGAAGGGAGAGACCACCTGGCTGCGGTAAGAAGAGCCGTCAAAGCTGATGGCCGGGGCAACCCAGGCGTAAGCGGGCACATAGCGGCCAAACACGGCTTCGATCATTTCATCGCGGTCGATGGCATAGCACAGCGCCTTGCGGATGCTGGCGTTGGCCACCAGGCCGTCGGGGCCGCCGGTAACAAAGTTGAAAAACAGGCCATAGGTGGAGGGATAGTCGGTGGTCCACACGGCAATTTCGCCGTTCTGCACCTTCTGGTTGTATTTGATCAGATAGTCGCCGGAGGTCTGGAGCAGATCAAGCTCTCCGTTGTCAAACATGATGGTGGCGGTGGCGTCTTCAGCCACCAGGTACCAGTTGACAGCGTCCAGGCCCACATTGGCGGCATCCCAGTAGTATTCGTTGCGGGTCCAGGTCATGCGGTTGTCCTCAACGAGCTCGCTCATGCAGAAGGGGCCGTTGTACACGCACAGCGTCCAATCCTTGCCCCAGTTTTCACCGGCGGCCTCGGCCACTTCCTGGCGGGTGGGGTACAGGGGCGTGGCCACCAGCTTGGACAGGAAGGTGGAATCGGGGATTTTGAGGGTGACCTGGAAGGTATAATCATCCAGCGCCACGGCCATCACGCCGTCGGCATCGCCGGTGCCGGTGCTGTATTCCTCAGCACCTACCACGTTATAGATGAAGGAAGCGTAGTCATAGGCGTATTCGGGATTGACCAGGCGTTTCCAGCCGTATTCGTAATCCTGGGCGGTCACCGGCACGCCGTCGGACCATTTGGCATCCTGGCGCAGGTGGAAGGTATACACCGTGCCTTCGTCGTTGACTTCATAGGATTCGGCGCCCGCCAGGATGAACTGCTCGCCGTCCTCCAGCGTGGCCACGTTGCGGAACAGGCCCTCATAGCAGTCGGCCATCATCCAGCGCCAGCCCATGTCCTGCACGTCATAGTTGTTGCCAAAGGCGGTGGCGCGCAGGTTCAGCACCTGGGTGTCGCCCTCAGCCGCCAGCGCGGCGGCGCCCAGGCTGAGCGCAAATACCAGCGCCAGTAAAAGCGAAACAATCTTTTTCGTCATAATTATCCTCCTATTGCTTCCAAATTATTATAAAAGCAGCGTTTATGCTGTAGAATTATAAACCAACTTGAAGGTGTTGTCAACGAGATTATGCCTATAACCGCGGGATCGGCCATTCATATTACCTATAATTCCCATGGGTATTCAGGCTATTTGGCGTCGTGATCCTGAAGGAAAAGCTCCCGCTTGCGCTGGACCATCTCCTCTACGCGGTCAATATACTGACGGATATCGCTCACGTTGAAGGCCCGGCGGATGAATCCCTTCTGCGGGAAAAGGCGCTTGCTGGCGGCCCCGGCGCCCAGCGCGATCACATTGGCCGTTTCCTCCATCATATCCACATTATACAGGCAGGCGTGGCCGGGCAGGGCATAGCCCACGTTTTCCTGGTTGCCCGCCATGTACTTCTGCCGGTACAGGTAATAGGGCCGCATGCCCATTTGCCGGGCCGCTGCCGCCCCGGCGCGCACCATATCGGCCACCATATCTCCGTCGGGCAGCTGGGCCTGCCACAGATGCAGCAGGCTGCTGCGCTTGATGGACAGGGTATGCACCGTCATGCTTTCGGGCGCCAGGCCGCCCAGCCAGTCCAGCGTATGCCGGAACATGCCGAGGTTTTCTCCCGGAAGCCCGGCGATCAGGTCCATATTGATATGGTCAAAGCCCATATCCCGGGCCAGGCGGTAGGCATATTCGGTCTGGGCGGCGGTATGCCTGCGGCCAATGCGCGCGAGCGTTTCATCGTGGGCTGTCTGCGGATTTACGCTGATGCGGGTCACGCCGGCATCCAGCAGCGCCTGCAGCTTATCCCGGTCAATGGTATCGGGCCGGCCGGCTTCCACCGTGATTTCCCGGCATTCGGCCAGGATGGGCGCGGCGGCCGTCAAAACGCGGCGCAGCAGCTCCGGCGGCAGCGCGGTGGGCGTACCGCCGCCCATATAAAAGGCGCGGGGCCGCAGGCCGGTATCCTCCAATAATCGCAGCGCGGCGCCGATTTCAAGGCACAGCGCGTCGGCGTAGGGCCGCAAAAGCGTTCCTTTGCCCACTTCGCCGGACAGGAAGCTGCAATAGGCGCAGCGGGTAACGCAGAAGGGAATGCCAATGTATATATCGGCCTCATCGGCCCGGGGCAGCGACAGTTCGCGCTGTACGGTAACGATCTGGCGCAGAATATCAGCCTTTTCCGCGCTGACGTCAAACACGCGCCGCAGCTCGGCGCAGGCGGCTTCCATTTCCAGGCCCTTTTCCAGGTTGGCGTACAGCAGGCGGGTGGGACGGATGCCGGTCAGGCTGCCCCAGGGCGGGGTGATGCCTGTGCGTTCCTTGAGCACCTGGTAAACGCCCAGCTTGGCCTGGCGCCGGCGCAGCCGCTTATCCACCACGGCGTCGCCGGTCAGGCTTTCCCGGGTTTCATGGCTGCGCGCGCCGTCGGTGACGGTGACGACGCGCAGGCCCTCCTGCAGGGCTTCGGTATGGGTCAGGGCAAAATCGCCGCCCGGTTCATTGATCAGCAACGGCACATTGCCCAAGAACAGGCGGATCACCTCGGCCATGTCTCCCGACAGGGCAGGCGCGTTGGTAAACAGCGAAACGCCGCTCATGCGATCACCCCGCTTTCTCCGTGGCCGGGGTATACCCGCAGGCCATGGAGCGCCATCAGCCTGCGCAGCGAGGCGCGCATCTGCCCCCAATCGCCGCCGGGCAGGTCGGTGCGCCCGCAGCCCCCCACAAACAGCGTATCGCCGGTGAACAGGTCGTCGCCGCATTGGTAGCATACCGAGCCCCGGGTATGCCCGGGCGTATGCAGCACGGTAAAGGTCATGCCCGCCAGGGTGATCCGGCTGCCCTCCTCCACGGTATCGGTGGCCGCCACATAGGGCGATGCGCTTTTGACCGGACCGCAGTTCACCGTTTCATCGGTCATGGCCTCCGCGTCCAGGGCATGCACATAGATGGGCGCGCCCGGGATGGCCGGCAAGCCCAGGATATGGTCAAAATGGGCGTGGGTAACCAGCACGCCCGCCACCGTCCTGTCCTTGAGCGCGCTTTTCAGCGTTTGGATATCGTCCCCGGGATCGATCACCACCACCTGCCGGGGGTCCTCCTGCCACAGGATATAGCAGTTGGTTTCCAGCGGCCCCAGCGTCAGCGTTTCAATATGCGGCATATACACTCCTTAAAACTGTTTTTCACTGTCCAGCAGGATGGTTACCGGGCCGTCATTGCACAGCTCCACCTGCATGTCGGCACGGAAAATACCGGTTTCCACAATCACGCCCTGCTCCCGCATCCGGGCGCAGACCAGTTTATACAGTTCGTCCGCCCGGTCAGGCGCTTCAGCCTGGGTAAAGCCCGGGCGGTTCTGCCCCCGGGCGTCTCCCAGCAGGGTGAACTGGCTGACGCACAGCACGGCGCCGCCCACCTCCCGGATGGATTTGTTCATTTTTCCGTTTTCATCCTCAAAGATCCGCAGCTTGATGATTTTATCGGCCATATACTGGGCGTCCTTTTCGGTATCGCCGCTCTTTACGCCCAGCAGCACCAGATAGCCCCTGCCCACGCTGCCCGCGGTTTCGCCGTTTACCTGTACGGCGGCATGGGTCACCCGCTGAATCACTGCCCGCATGCTTCCCCTTCCATTCTGTTTACGCGTACCACGGTGAGCACGCCGTCCTGTACCTGAAAGCCAACATCCAGCCCGGCAAAGGCCAGGCCGTATACCTGCCCGGGCGCGTCCTCATAGCCCGGCCTGGGATCGCAGGCCAGCACGCCCAGCAGCGCTTCGCGCTTATCCTCAGGCACCTGCTTTAACAGCGCTTGGTCGCAGCGCACCCGCAGCCTATGCGCTGCCGTCTGCGCGGTGTAGCCCGGCAGCGCTTCGGGATGGCAGTCCGAATAGGGGATATAGGGCTTGATATCAAAAATGGGCGTGCCGTCCAGCAAATCGGCCCCCGCCACCACCAATTGCGGGCCGTCACCGGCTTCCTCCACCCGGAGCAGGCGCACGCAGCTGAGCCCCAGGCCGTTGGGCCGGTAGGGCGCGCGGCTGGCAAACACACCCACCCGTCGGTTGCCGCCCAGCCGGGGCGGGCGCACGGTGGGACGAAAGTCCTCAACCAGCGCCTCGGAAAACTGCCAGATCAGCCACAGGTGGGAAAAGCCGTCAATCTCGCGCAGCGCTTCCCGGCGCCTGTAGGGCGGTTCAAATACAATGCGGGCCTCCAGGGCCTGCACCAGTCCGCTCTGGCGCGGAATGCCGAATTTTTGGGGAAAATCGCTTTGGATATGCGCCACCGGCGCGATTTCAAACCGCCGCATGCCCATCCTCCCGCGTGAATTTTCCCCATTGTACCATAGATAACGCACTTTTTTACCCGTTTTAATAAAATTTCATTGAAAAATTTTTGTTTTCATGATACGATAAGCGAAAGAAATGAGGGATCAAGCTATGAACATCCGTAAATCATCCGAAGATTATCTGGAACAAATTTTGATGATCCGCGAAAAGAAAGGGGAAGTCCGCTCCATTGATATCGCCGCCGGGCTGGGGGTTACCAAGCCCTCCGTGAGCGTGGCCATGAAGCGCCTGCGGGAAAACGGCTATATCCATATGGATCAGAACAACCTGATCACGCTGAGTGAAAGCGGTGAGGAGATTGCCCGCAACATCTACGACCGGCATAAAACGCTGACGCACTGCCTGCAACTGCTGGGCGTCAGCGACGAAATCGCCCGGGAGGACGCCTGCAAGCTTGAGCACGATATCAGCCAAACCTCCTATGAAGCGCTGGTGGCGTTCCTGAAGGATCACAATATGTAAAAAGCAAAAAAAGCCTGCCGGGGGATCCGTTTCATCCTCCGGCAGGTTTTTTTGCGGATATTGTTACTGAATGACGCCCGTGGTATACCGCGGCCGGGAGGGCGCCTCATGCTCCGGCAGTCCGCCCGCGCCGGTTTCCAGCGAAAGGCGGCTCACCGAAACCTCATAGGCCGTGCGCTCCTGCACCGTGCCGTCGGGCAGCTGCTTCTGGTAGGCCCGGCTTTGGAAACGTCCCTGCAGCTGGATTCGGTCGCCCACGCTGAGCCCCGAGGCAAAGCGCGCCGTACGCCCCCAGGCAATGCAGGGGATGTAATCGCTTTTGCCATAGGAGCGGTTGACCGCCAGCATCAGGTCGGCAATCTCCCGCCCAAAAGGCGTGGTGCGGAAGGAGGGCGGCTTGCACAGCGCGCCGGTGAGGAACACGGTATTGGGGTTCTCCTCCTCATCCACCGGTCTAAGCCGCTGGGCAAAGGCGGTGAGCAGCAGCCTGCCCTGGCCGCCCATCACCTTGTTATAGGAGCGCAGCTGGCCCGATATGGCCGCGGTTTCTCCCTGCCGGAAGCCTTCGGCCATCAGGCGCTCGCTGACGGTGAGCGGCAAAAGGTCGTAGGCCCCCGACAGCCGCGGAACGCTGAGGATGGTATGGAAGAACGCCTCTCCGAACACCTCGTGGTCAAACTGCGGCTCCTCGGTAACGACACCTGTAAGCATCAGCTGATTGGTAACGATTTCCATGTGTTGATCCCTCCGGTATTTTTGTTATTGCTTGGCATGTTGTTTTCCCTGTACGTCGATGGTGGTTTCTCCGTTCAGCAGGATCTCCGATACGGGCACGATGTGCAAGCCCCGGGCCACGTAATCGTCCAGAATGGCGGGCAGCGCGTCCACGGTGAACTCGGCGTCGTTGTGGAACAGCACAATATCGCCGCTCTGGGCCTTCTTCGCCCGGTTGATCACGTCCTGTACGCCCCGGTTTTTCCAGTCCTGGCTGTCCACGCTCCACTGGATCACCTCGTACCCCTGCCCCCGGGCGGTGAGCACCAGCAGATCGTTATAATCGCCGTAGGGCGGGCGGAACAGCGTGGGCCGGGTGCCGGTCAATTGCTCCACATGCCCGGACTGGGTTGCCAATTCCTCGGTGATCTGGGCCGCTGTGAGCTGTGACATATGGGGATGGGTGGTGCTGTGGTTGCCGATCTCGTGCCCCCGGGCGGCGATCTCCTTCACCAGGTCCGGGTAGCTGTTTACCCAGATATCCACCAGGAAAAAAGTGGTTTTGATTCCATATTCATCCAGGATATCCAGCAGCTTCATGGTTTTATCGCCGCCCCAGGAGGCGTCAAAGCTGATGGCCACCGCGCCGTCGTCCCGGTCCACGCTGTATACCGGCAATTCACGCTTCTTTGCCACTACGGCTGCGGTTTGGGGCATGACCCCCACATAAAAAGCGCCCATGGTCAGCAGCAGCGCCAGTGCTAGTGCCGTGCTTCGGGTCAGCCCGCGCTTCCGCCGGGCCGGGATTTGGAATTCTGCTTTGCGCAGCGGTTCAGGCCGCTTGATCATTTTCACTCCCCCTTTTCGCATATCCATGGATATGCCCCGGGAAAGGATGATATGCGCATAAAAAACCGCCGCGCATCCCTATTGTATGCAAGGGAAGGCGGCGGCATGCTTCAGCCGTCAAAGGTTGTCATTTTTCGTGGGAAAAGGCGGGTTTGGGATATCAGAACCTGGATTTGGCGTCAGGCCCCGCGCAGCTTTTTCCGCCAGAAATCGCGGTAAACGATAGCTTCGGCCAGCAGGCCCAGCGGCAGGGCGGCAATCACATCCACAAAGGAATGCTGCTTCACAAAGGTGGTGGACAGCGAAATGACGACCACCAGCGCTACGATAAAAGCCTTCCACCAGCGGGGGACGTTCTGTTCCTTCACCCATACCGAAGCGATCCCCAGCGAGTAGGCCACATGCAGCGAGGGGCAAACGCCGCTGGGCGTATCAAAGGCGTAAATCAGCGACATGACCCAAGTCAGAAAATTCTCCCGGGGAAACACATCGGGCCGCAATTCCTGGCGGCTCGGGTACAGGATATAGACGGCCATGGCCACCGCCTGGGTGATCATGATATACACCGAGAGCTTCTTGAACCCGTCCACATTGTACAGCCCAAAGTACAAAAGCGATCCCACGATCAGCACATACCACAGCGTATAGGGGATCACAAACAATTCATTAAAGGGAATGAGATCATCCAGCGCGCAGTGAATCACATGGCATTTTTCCAGGGGAATCAGGTTTTCGGTGAGGAAATAGAACGCGAAATAGACAAGCCAGCCCAGCAGCAGCTTCAGATGGCTGAAGGCAGGATCGCTGAGCTTGTTCAAACGGAACTGACGATAATCAACTACAGGCTTTTTCATAACTCACTCTGGCAGGTTGCAGGGATACTCCTTTTTGGGAATATTGCGGTAGGGCACCACGGTATGCCGGGGCAGGCTGCGGGCCATATCGGTAATGGCGATTTTCAGTTCTTCGCAGATCCGGCCGCGTTCCGCTTCGATGGGCTGATCGGCCCGGAATACGATGGGCGCGCCCAGAATCATTTTTTTGAGACTGGGGGCGATGTACATGGGCACAAAGGACAGATCTTTTTTTGTCATACTGTGGTACATTTTGCCCAGGTCCACAAACCGCTCCTGAAAATCGCAGAGGATATTGTTATACGGCGCGTCGTGCTCGGGAAAAATCACAATCCGGGCGCCTTCCCGCAGCTTCTTCAGCGTTTGCCGGAAGGTTGCCAGCACCCGGGCGTCATGGTAAACCGGGATGGTATTGGCGTTATTGAATACAAATACAGAGACCGGCGCGATCAGGTAGGAGGCGATTTTGAACAGCCAGCGCACCGATTGGGGCTTCTGGGACCAGAAGTCCTGATACGCGTAGGACGGGACCTCTTTGAGGGTCATCATTTCACCCGCGCACCAGGTGTACCGGTTCTCCCCCAAATACAATTCGCAGGCGATGGGGCCGTTCATTTGGGCGTGGTTGCCCACGATCACCGCGCCCTCCTCCGGAAGGTTTTCCAGCCCTTCAACCTCTATTTTGCCAAACACCATCCGCACGATGGCCTTTACCAGCAGGTAGGGTTTTGACGGTTTCTTATCACGCATGGGTCTCTTTCCTTCGTTTCAGGTTTACCCGATCTATTATACGCGGAAAGTTAAACAAAAAATAAACTTTCCGCCTGGCAAATCCACCTTTAAATTCATCGCGTCAAATTGCCGGCCCCGCGCGTTGGCTTCGCGGGTAAACCGTCTTGCTTGGCCCTCTATATCGCCGCTTTGCGTGCCCCGCGATAGAAGCATTTCGGCTTTCCCAATTTCAGACATAAATCAAAAGCCCCACGCAAAGCGGGGCTTCTGATTTGGCAGGGGCAGAAGGACTCGAACCCTCAACAAAGGTTTTGGAGACCCACGTGTTACCATTACACCATGCCCCTACGCAACACATCTATTATAATCTTGGTTGATCGGTTTGTCAATTGTTTTCTTTTGTTTTTTTCTGTTTTGCTCTTTCTCTTAGTAACTGCAACTCCTTTTTCTACTGTTGCATTTACTTTGAGAATTTACGCTTTTGCTTCATTTGCTTCATTTTATTTTACGGCTTGCCATACCACTCCATTTGCCGGTATTTGTAAAACCCAAACTTCACCCTTTTAAAAGCCGATGAAAAAAGGTATAATGGATTGAACCGACAGGAGGTTTTTATGCGAAAGATAATTTGCCTGATTTTGATGCTGTGCCTGCTGCCGCTGGGGGCGTTGGCGGAAACGGAAGATGTGCTTCCCGAAACGCTGAAGGTGAAAGAGACCATTGAAACCCAGAAGCTGACGGGCAGCGTGTATGTGAACACCGCCTATCCCCATACCGTGAACGCGGAGGTGGACGCGGCGCTGGCCGAAGTGCTGGACGAAATGCGCCAGCGCGCCATGCCCAGCCTGCCTAAAAAGGCGGGGAATACCAAGGAGGGCGCATATCTGGATGTGCAGCCCTCGGTGTACCGCACGGGCAGCAGCTGGATGAGCTTCCTTTCCACCGCCATTATCCGGGACAACCGCAAGCAGACCTATGTGGATTTTGACGCCCGGGCGTATGATATGGCCACGGGCAAGCGGCTTTCGCTGCACGATGTGCTGGGCGATGAAACGGGCTGGCGGATTGTGGGACAGGCCGTGCGGGAGCAGCTGGCGGCCTATTTCCCCCAGGAGCAGGCCGACGCGGTCCGGCTGGATGCCCTGAGCGATCCGGCAGCGCTGGAATTTGCGGGCTTTACCATGAATACCGCCTATCTGCAATTGCATTACCGGGCGGACAAGCTGTACGCTGATAAGAATACCCTGATGCATGTGCGGGTGCCCTATTCCGATCTGGCGGGACATTTGACGGAGGAAGCCGTGCGGCAGACGGACAACAGCATGCGCAAGCTCATTGCCCTGACCTATGACGACGGTCCGGTGGTGGGGCGCACCATGCGCGTGGTGCGCGCGCTGCGGGCGGGCGGCGCCAACGCCACCTTTTTCATCGTGGGCGAGCGCATCCATTACTGTCCCAATGAGGTTATGCTGGCCCATGACGCGGGCTTTTCGGTTGCCAGCCATAACTGGCAGCATATCTATAAAAGCCAGAATCGGGGCAAGGTGATCGCATTCCGGGATAAGCTGAATGCCGAGCTGTATAAGTATATCGGCATTGGCGTGAGCATCATGCGCGCCCCCGGCGGGCACGAGCAGATCTTCATTGATGAGGATGTGCACCTACCGCTGATCCATTGGTCCACCATCAGCAAGAGCAAGAATAATAAGGTAGCCGATCCCGCCGCCGAGGCCCGGCGGCTGGCCAAGGGCGCCAAGGACGGCGATATCATCCTGCTGCATGACATCTATACAGGCACCGACAAAATGGCGGAAACGCTGCCCGGCCTGTTGGCCGACGCCGGCTTCCTGTGCGTAACGGTGGAGGAGATGTTTGCCGCCAAGGGGCTGGCGCTTTTGCCCAATGAGGTCTACTGGGACACCCGGGGAAATGACAGCAAGCATTGACAAATTGGTATCGGTTTGGTAAAATTATAGCACCCAGAGGCATGAAAACCTGAATATCAAAGGAGAGATCGTCATGGCCATTCAGCTGATCGAATATCCCACGTTCGGTTCCAATCTCAAGCTGCGCGTCGCCCGGGGTCATTTTGCTACCAGCCACAGCCACAATAACTATTATATTGATTTTGCCATCACCAAGCACCGCCTCAGCGAAGCCCGGGAGGCCGCCGTCGAACTGGCGGGTTCCTTCCGCACCTCCACCGTGGTGGATACCATCCTGTGCCTGGACGGCACCGAAGTGATCGGCGCCTGCATGGCCAGCGAGCTCACCAAGGCCGGCATCACCAATGCCAACGCCCACCGCACCATTTATGTGCTGCCTCCCGAGCATACCAGCGGCAGCCAGCTGATCTTCCGCGATAACACTGCCCCCATGATCGTGGGCAAGCATGTGCTGGTGCTGGCGGCTTCGGTCACCACGGGCTTTACCGTTAAGAGCGCCATCGAGGCCATTCGCTACTACGGCGGCAATCCGGTGGGCGTATGCGCCATCTTTGCCAAGGTCAAGGAGTGCGAGGGCTTCCCGGTGACCTCCATTTTCAACCTGGAAAACGTGCTGGATGATTACCAGAGCTGCGATTCCCATGACTGCCCGCTGTGCAAGGCTGGCATCAAGCTGGACGGTCTGGTGAACGCGCACGGGCTTTCCACCTTCTGATTTTTAAGCCAATAACAAAACGGAATGTGCCTTTTGCGGGCACATTCCGTTTTCAGATCATCAACAAACCCAGCGTCGTGAACCTGGGATGCATGAAGGGGCCGCGGCCCCTTCATTTTTCATCCGCAGG
>JAFUGB010000237.1 GCA_017469605.1 Clostridia bacterium | reverse complement strand
GCCCTTCGCGCCGCCGATCCAAGCCAGGTCACCGTTCGCCTGCACACGGGCGACCCGTCCGTTTACGGCGCCATCCGGGAGCAAATGGACGCGCTGGACGCCCTGGGGCTGGCCTATGAGACCGTGCCCGGGGTCAGCAGCATGAACGCCGCGGCGGCCTGCCTGCGCGCCGAATACACCGTGCCCGGCGTGAGCCAGACCGTGATTGTCAGCCGCAGGGCAGGGCGCACCGCCGTGCCCGAACGGGAAAGCATACGCGCGCTGGCGGCGCACCAGGCTTCCATGGTGCTGTTTTTGAGTGCCGGCATGCTGGGAGCATTGCGGGAGGAGCTGATCGCCGGCGGCTATCCCCCGGATACCCCCGCCGCCGTGGTGTACAAGGCCACCTGGCCTGACGAGCAAATCATCCGCGGCACCATTGCCACCCTGCCGGAGCAGGCCGCGCACATCGGCCGAACGGCGCTGGTGCTGGTGGGCAGCTTTTTGCAAGGGCCCTATGAGCGTTCCCGGCTATATGATCCCGGGTTTTCCCATCTGTTCCGGGAGGCAAAAAAATGAAGCTGTACGCCATCGCGTTTACTCAAAAAGGGCAAGCCTGGCAGCAAACCCTGGGCTTCCCGGTGGATCGGGGCATCCCGGTGATGCAGTGGACCCGGGAGCGCTTTTACGCCGCCGACGCGCTGCTCTTCATTGGGGCGTGCGGCATCGCCGTGCGGGCCATCGCGCCGCTCATCCGGGATAAGGCCACCGATCCCGCCGTGGTGGTCATGGACGAAATGGGGCGGCATGTGATCCCCATTCTGTCCGGCCACATGGGCGGCGCCAATGACCTGGCCCTGCTGATCGCCCAGAAGACCGGCGCGGCGCCGGTGATCACCACAGCCACCGATGTTCGCGGCATACCCGCCATCGACAGCTGGGCAATGGCCCATGACTGCGCCATCCAGAACCCATACGCCATCAAAGCGGTATCAGCCGCTGCGCTGGACGGGCAGCGGATCGGCGTGGCCATCACCGAGCGGGAGATCGAGCCGCCTTTCCCGGCCACGCTGTTTCTCCGCCCCAGGACGCTGTCGTTGGGAGTGGGCTGCAAAAAAGGCATTGATCCCGACCTGTTTGAGAAAACGGCCCTGGATTTCCTGTGCCGGTGCGGCGTATCGCTGCTGGCTGTGAAATCGCTGGCCACCATCGACCTGAAAAAAGAGGAGCCCGCCCTGACGCGGTTCTGCCGCAAATATCGCCTGCCGCTGCAAGCGTATCCGGCGTCAGCGCTGAAAAAAGTCCCCGGCATATTTGCCCATTCAGACTTTGTAGAGCGCACGGTGGGCGTGGACAACGTATGCGAGCGCGCGGCGGTCAAAGCCTCGGGCGGCGTACTGCTGGCCGGAAAGACGGCTGCGGCGGGCGTGACCCTGGCCCTGGCCGGGGAGGAAAACACATGAAGGGGCTGCGGGAGGGCTTCACCACCGGCAGCTGCGCGGCGGCCTGCGCCCTGGCCTCCTGCCTGTGGCAGCGGGATGGCGACTGTCCCCAGCAGGTTTCGATCACCGTGCCAGAGGGCCGAACCTACACCGCCGAAATCCACGCCCTGGGCCGGCATTGCTGCGCCGTGTACAAGGACGCGGGCGACGACCCGGACATCACAAACGGCAGTGAAGTATGGGCGCGCGTGCGCGTCCTTCCCCGGGAAGGCCCCATTAGCTTCCGGGCCGGGGAAGGCGTGGGCGTGATCACCCTGCCCGGGCTGAAGCTGCCCGTGGGCGAGGCCGCCATCAATCCCGTGCCCCGGGAGATGATCGCCGCTGCCGTGCGCAGCGTATACCCCGCCCAGGCGGCGGAGGTTACCGTGGGCATTACGGGCGGCAAAGCGCTGGCGAAAAAAACCTTTAATCCCCGGCTGGGCATTGAAGGCGGGCTTTCGGTGCTGGGCACCACCGGCGTGGTGCATCCCATGAGCGAAGAGGCGCTCACCCAGGCCATGGCCCTGGAGATGGCCCAGCGCCGCGTCCAGGGCGCCGATACCCTGGGGCTGGTATTCGGCAGCCAGGGAGAGCAAGCGCTCAAGGCCCATTTTCCCCATCTGCCCTGCGTGCAAATGGGCAATTTTGTGGGCTTTGCCCTGGATACGGCGGCCGCGCTGGGCTTTTCCCGGTTGATTCTATCCGGCCAGCCCGGCAAGCTGGTGAAGGTGGCCGGGGGCAGCATGCAAACCCACAGCAAATACGGCGACGGCCGCCGGGAAACGCTGTGCGCCCACCTGGCGCTGCTGGGCGCTCCGGAAGCGCTGCTGCGTCGGGCAATGGAAGCCGTCACGCTGGACGGGCTGATCCCTGTGATCGGCAGCATGGGCTATGGCGAAGTGTGGAACAGCCTGTGCCGGGCCGCCGCGGCCTACGCCAAGGCCCGCATGCGGACCCAAACCAAGGTGGACGCCCTGATGCTGGACAGCCGGGGCCATGAAATAGGAGCGTATCATGATCTGTAAGCTGCACGTATACACCGGCGACGGCAAGGGCAAAACCACCGCCGCCATGGGACTGGCCCTGCGGAGCCTGGGGCATGGGAATACCGTACTTGTGGCCCAATTTATGAAAAAGGGCAACTCCGGGGAGCTCATCGCCCTGCAGCGATTTGAAAACGCCCTGGTCCTCACCGCGCCGCCAATCCCGGGCTTCACCTTCCAAATGACCGATGAGGAAAAGCAGATCACCCGGACCCGGCAAACGGCCTTTGCCGCGGAAGCGGTGCAAATCATTAAAAAAGAGCGTCCCCAAACCGTGATCCTGGACGAAATGGGCATGGCGCTGGCCTGCGGCGTGCTGGATGAAAGCGCGGCCCGCGAACTGCTGGACGCCGCGCTGCAGTCTGCCGAAACGGCGGTGACCGGCCGCGAGGTGCCAAATTGGCTGGCCGAACGCGCGGATTATCTCAGCCGCATCCAGGCCGAACGGCATCCCTTTGCCGTCCAGCGCCTGCCTGCCCGCAAAGGAGTGGAATGGTAATGAAGCCTTTGGAAATAGAAGAACAGAGCATGGCCATCATTGAATCGGAATTGCAGGTATCCCTGCCCGGGGAAATCAAGCCCATTGTAAAACGGGTGATCCATGCCACGGCCGATTTTTCCTTTGCCGAATCGCTGCGTTTTACCCCCGGTGCAGTGCCGCTGATGCGCGGCATGCTGCGCGCGGGCGCCGCCGTGATCACCGATACCAACATGGCGCTGGCGGGAATCAGCAAGCCCGCCCTGCGCAAGGTCAACGCTGCCGCGCGGTGCTTTATGGCGGAGGAGGACGTGATAGCCGAAGCCAGGGCCCGGCAGACCACCCGGGCCGCCGTCAGCATGGAGCGGGCGCTGGCGCTGAAGGGCCCCAAGCT
>JAFUGB010000236.1 GCA_017469605.1 Clostridia bacterium | reverse complement strand
CCACCGCCAGCGCCCGGGCGCAGACCCTGCCCAGCAGGCTGCCCCCGGCGTTTCGGCCGGCCAGCGCCGCTTCCATCAGCCTGGCGGCGTTGCCGCCGGTGAGACGGCTCACCGAGCGCAGCGCGGGATCCAGGCCCTTTTCCGCCGAATCGCGCATCACCGCCAGCGCGTTCAGCATGCGGGCGTCCATCTCGGCGGCGCTGCTCACGGTATCGTCGTGCCGCAGCTGCCATTCCCGCATGGCCGCGGCGATGCCGCCCAGCTTTTCGGCCCGGGATAATAGTTTGGTAACTGATCGTTCCATGGCATGTCCTTTCAAGCAAAAGGGTACGCTGCTTTCTTTCCGGGGAGGAACGCGCGTTTTTCAGCGCCAGCGGCCCCGCCCTTACACTCTGAGCAGCGTTACGCTTTCAAACCCCGGCACGTTGCGCAGGGCATCGATATGGGTTTCCTCGGGCACGGTATCCAGCTCCAGCGCCATCACGGCCCGGCCGCCGGCCTCCTGGCGGAAAACGCGCATGGTGGCAATGTTGGTGCGGCTGGCGGCCAGCAGGCGGCTGACCTTGGCGATGGCCCCGGGCTCGTCCCGGTGCTGGATGATCAGCGTGGTTTTGCTGCCCGAAAAGCCCACCTCCATGCCGTTCAGGTACTGCACCAGCACGCTGCCGCCGCCCACCGAGGCGGCCTGGACGCTGACGGTTTTCCCGCTTGCGCCGATGGCGTCGATGATCACGGTATTGGGATGGGCGTCCCGGAGCTGGACCGCCGAAATATCGTATTCCATGCCCTGCTCCCGGGCCAGCTTTTTGCTGCGGCGCAGCTGGGGATCGTCCACGTTCAGCCCCAGCAGCCCGCCGATCACGGCCCGGTCGGCGCCGTGGCCCTCCCAGGTTTTGGCAAAGGAGCCGTGAAAGCGGATATGGGCCTGGCGCACGGGCTCGCCCAGCAGCATGCGCGTGATGCGGCCGATGCGCGCCGCCCCCGCCGTATGGGAGGAGGAGGGCCCGATCATCACCGGCCCAATGATATCAAATACGTTCATTGCGCTCTCCGTACGTTTTTTTCGCGGTTCGGGTTTTTTTCCGTTTCCATTATACCCCGAAGTGGCGATTTCAGCAATGCGGATTGTGGCTGTTTGGCGGCAAAAAACCGGAAGAATTTACTTAGGTACCTTGACAACGCCAGAAAAAGCGCTACAATGGTTTTCGTGAAAGGATGATTATGCCATGTGTGAAAGAGGACTGACCCGGGAGGAACGGCTGACCATGCTGCTGCGCGTATGCGGCCGCAGGCTGTATCATTCCTCCTGCGCGGGGCGCACCCAGAGCCGGGTGCTGCGGCTGCTGGCGGCGGGCGATATCAGCCAGCGGGAATTGCAGGAGCGGCTGCAGATCCAGCCCGGATCGGTCAGCGAGCTGATCAGCAAGCTGGAGCAGAAGGGCTTTTTGGCCCGGCGGCGCAATGAAAATGACCGGCGCAAGGTGATGCTGTCGCTGACCCAAGAGGGCAGGCGCGCCGCCGAGGCCGCCCTGATCCGCAGCGATATCACGGTGCACTTTGACGGGCTCAGCTGGGAGGAGCAGGGCCGGCTGCTGGAGCTGCTGGAAAGGCTCATTGACAGCTGGAGAGAGGAAGGACTGCCGGAAAGCGAGCTGACGCTGGGCGACGGAGGAAGCGCGCTATGAAATTTATATGGAAATATTTGCGGCCTTACAGGCTGTTTATTTTGGGCGTGATGCTGATCAAGCTCCTGGGCACGCTGCTGGAGCTCATGATCCCCTATGTGATGGAGCACATGCTGGACAACGTGGTGCCCGCGGCCCAGACCTTCTGGCCGGTATTGGCCTGGGGCTTGGCCATGATCCTGCTCACGGTGGCCGTGCGCACGCTGAATACCACGGCCAACCGCCTGAGCGTGCGGGTGTCCCGGGACAGCATTTACCGGATGCGGCGCGACCTGTTCCATACCGGGCTCAACCTTTCGGGCCGGCAGATGGACCGGGTGGGCCTGCCCTCGCTGATATCGCGCATGACCTCGGACACCTACAACGTGCAAAACTTTGTGCGCATGATCCAAACCATTGGCATCCGCGCGCCCATCCTGCTGGTGGGCGGCATTGGCATCACGCTGATCATGGACAGCGGCCTTTCCATGATCCTGTGCGTCATGGCGCCGGTGATGATCGCCCTGGTGGTGTATGTATCCATGAAGGGCATCCCGCTTTATGATCAGGTGCAGCGCAGCATGGACACCATTGTGCGCGTGATGCGGGAGAACATCACCGGCATCCGCGTGGTCAAGGCGCTCAGCAAGGAGCGCTATGAAATGCGGCGCTACGCCGCGGCCAACGACCATACCGCCCGGCGGGATATCAAGGCCGGCGTCATCATGGCGCTGCCCGGCCCGCTGGTGACGCTGTTTTTGAACGTGGGGCTCACCCTGGTGGTGTTCATCGGCGCCCGCCGGGTCAACAGCGGCCAGACCCAGCCCGGCGTGATATTGGCCTTCCTTACCTATTTTAACATGATCCTGATGGGCGTTATGGGCCTGAACCGCGTGTTCATCATGCTGTCCAAGGCCAACGCCTCGGCCAACCGCATCGCGGCGGTGGTGGAAATCCCTGAGGAGCTCACGCCCATCGATGCCGCCCGGGCAGCCAAGCCCAAGGAGCAGGGCGAATTGATCTTTGATCACGTCAGCTTCCGCTACCAGGATGAGGAAGGGGAAGACGGCGACGAGGACGGCAGCCGTTTTGCGGGCAACGGGCGGCAGATGTGCCTGGAGGATATCAGCTTTACCGTGAAAAAGGGCGGGTCCCTGGGCATCATCGGCGCCACGGGCAGCGGCAAAACCAGCATCGTCAACCTGTTGATGCGCTTTTACGATCCCCAGCAGGGCCATGTGTTTGTGGACGGCCGGGACGTGCGCACCTACGATAAGGACGAATTGCACCGCAAGTTTGGCGTGGTGTTCCAGAACGACGTGATCTTTGCCGATACCATCCGGGAAAACGTGACCTTTGGCCGGGACGTGGACGATATCATGCTGCGCCAGGCGGCGGCCGACGCCATGGCCCGGGGGTTTGTGGAGGAATATGAGGACGCCTACGATCACCGGGCCGTGATCCATGGGGCCAATTTTTCCGGCGGCCAGAAGCAGCGGCTGCTGATCGCCCGGGCGCTGGCGGCAAAGCCCGAGGTGCTGATCCTGGACGACAGCTCCTCGGCCCTGGATTACCGGACCGATGCCCAGCTGCGCCGGGCCATCCGGGAGCATCACAGCGGCGCCACCACGGTGGTCATCGCCCAGCGCGTATCTTCCATTATGGCGCTGGACGATATCCTGGTGCTGCATGAGGGGCGGGTAATTGGCCATGGCACCCATGAGGAGCTGCTGCGCACCTGCCAAACCTACCGGGATATCTACAAAACACAGATGGGGGAGGTGAGCTGATTATGGCACGGGATACCGTAATGCGCAAGCCCGAGGATACAAAGGGCACCCTGCGGCGGCTGCTGGCCTTCCTGGGCCCCTATAAGCTGGTGATCCTGCTGGTGGCCGTGCTGTGCGTTCTCAGCAACCTGCTGTCCCTGTGGGGCCCCAACCTGGCGGGCTCGGCCATCAACGAGGCCGCCGCCGGGGCGGGCAAGGTCAATTTTGAGCGCGTGGGCTATTTCGCCCGGCGCATGCTGATCTGCTACCTGGCCGCCTCGCTGCTCACCATATCGATCAACGTGATCATGGTGAACACCAGCAAGCGCGTGGCCCAGCGGATGCGGCAAAGCGTGTTTGATAAGCTGATGCGGCTGCCGGTGGGGTATTTTGACCAGCACCAGGCCGGCGATATCATCAGCCGCGTTTCCTATGATATTGACGTGATTTCCACCTGCATGGCCACCGACGTGGTTTCCATCCTTACCAGCACGGTCACCGTGGTGGGCTCGCTGGCCATGATGCTGATGATATCGCTGCGGCTGTCGGCGGTGGCGCTGGTGGCTGTGCCGGTGGCTGTGGGCTACACCGCGCGGATGCGCCGGCGCACCCAGCCCCGCTATGCCCGCCGCTCCAAAAGCTACGGCGAAATGAACGGCTTTGTGGAGGAAATGCTCTCGGGCCAGAAAACCATCCTGGCTTACGCCTATGAGGATAACGTGGAGGGCAAATTTGACGCCATTAACCATCATACCGCCGAAGCCTATTACGATGCCGAGTATTACGGCGTTTCCATCGGCCCCACCATGGGCTCCATCAACAACCTGACCCTGAGCCTGATCGTGCTGCTGGGGGCGGTGCTGTATATGAAGGGCGCCATCGGCCTGGGCTACATTTCCTCCTTTGTGCTCTATTCCCGCAAGTTTGCCGGACCCATCAACGCCATTGCCGAAATCATCAACGAGCTGTTTTCGGCCCTGGCGGCGGCCGAGCGCGTGTTTTCCCTGCTGGATGAGGAGGAGGAGCTCACCGACCGGCAAGGCGCCGTAGAGCTTTCCGACGTGCGGGGGCATGTGGAGCTCAGCCATGTGGCCTTCGGGTACGACCGGACCAAAACCATCATCCATGATTTGTCCATGGAAGCCCAGGCGGGCAAGCTCATCGCCATCGTGGGCCCCACCGGTGCGGGCAAGACCACCATCATCAACCTGCTCATGCGCTTTTATGACGTGGACAAGGGCAGCATCCGGCTGGACGGCACCGATATAAGGGACGCCACCCGCAAAAGCGTGCGCGGCGCGTATGCCATGGTATTGCAGGATACCTGGGTGTTTGGCGGCACCATCTTTGACAACATCGCCTACGGCAAGGAAAACGCCACCATGGAGGAGGTGGTGGCGGCGGCCAAGGCGGCGCATATCCACGCCTTTATCATGCGGCTTCCCCAGGGCTACCAGACCGTG
>JAFUGB010000235.1 GCA_017469605.1 Clostridia bacterium | reverse complement strand
TGTACAGTTTTAATTTGGGATCAGTATGATTTGTAAATCACCCTTTACAATGGAGCTATCATATAAAAACCGCGCCCGAAGGCGCGGCTATGCGTGAAATAAGGAATGATCAGTTGGCGTACTCGCACTCGTCGATGGCATCCTGGAAGGCGCGGTCGATTTCGGCGTCCACGTTTTCGGTCAGGCCCAGGCACTTGGCCATCAGGGCGCCAACCTGGTTGCGGGCCACAGAACTGCCCTCGAAAACGGGGGAGGTGTAGTACGCGTCGGTCTGGTCCATGCCAACCTTCATGCTCAGCATGGCGATGTTGTCGCCGCCGTCAGCCTTGGCCAGATAGGCCTGGAAATCGGCGTTGTCCAGAACGGACTTAATGGCGGGCATGTAGCCGGACTGCATGCCAAAGTTGGCCTGGAAGTCGGTGTTGGTGGTCAGGTACTTGACGAACAGCCAGCTGGCCAGCACTTCCTGGGGATTGTCCTTCTTGAAGATGCAAACGCTGGGGCCCTGGGAGATGACCTTGCGGTTGGTGGAATCAACCTGGGGAATGGTGGTGATGCCCACTTCGAAGGGATACTCGCCGGTGGCTTCGTCCTTCTTGGGACGCTGATAGGTAGCGCCGGCGGAGGAGCCGATACACAGATAGCAGCGGGTTTCATCGGTGCTGGTAAACAGGCCGCTGGTATAGGCACCATACAATGCGTAGGTGGTCACATAGCCCTTCTGGTACCATTCGTTGAATCTCTTCACGAAGGCCTTGTTGGTGTCGTTGTCAAACAGGTAATGGGGCTCGGTGGCGCTGGTGTAGTCAGAGCCATACTGCTCGGTCATGGTGATGAACCAGTTGCTGTCACTGTCATAGCCCATGGGGATGGACTTGGGGTCGATCTCCTTGATCTTGGCACAGACTTCTTCCACTTCGTCCCAGGTGGTGGGAACGGTCAGGCCGTTGGCGGCGAAGAAGGTGGCGTCATAGTACAGCACTTCAGTGCTCTTGTAGAAGGGCAGGGTGTACATTTTGTCGTCACCGAAGCTCTTGCCTTCGTTGTAGTAGCCTTCCACGAAGTCGGCTTTCTGCTCGTCGGTCAGGCCCACCACGGGATGGTCGATCAGCTCATCCAGGGTCTGCACGGCGCCGGCTTTATTGTATTCAGCCACATGGTCGGCATAGCAGAAGGTGATGTTGGGCTGGTTGCCGCCGTTGATCTCTTCGCTGATGCGCTTAAGAATGTCGTTGTAGCTGCCGGCGTTCTCGGCGTTGACGGTGATGTTGGGATATTCCTTGTTGAACTCGGCAATGGCGTTGTTCAGCACTTCCAGCTGATTATCCTTGTTGATGATGTGGTAGAAGTTGATGGTCACGGCGCTTCCGTCATAGCCTTCGGCAGGGATTTCGGCCAGAGCGGTGAAGCAGGGCAGCACCATCATGAGGACCAGGAGTGCGGAGATGAGTTTCTTCATGGGATTCTTCCTTCCTTGTAATATTTTGTTAATGGCTTTTCAGCCGGTTAACCTTTGATACCGCTGCGGCTCACGCCCGCCATGATATACTTGCGCAGGAACACGAACACCAGGAACAGCGGAGCCGATACCAGGGCCACGGCGGCCATCTGCACGGGATAGTTGACATCGCCCGAGGTATCGGTAAAAGCGTTGCGCAATCCGTTGGTCACCAGACGGTGGGCTTCATCGTTGGCCACCAGGCGGGGCCAGATATAGCTGTTCCAGGAAGCCATCATCTTGAGGATGGTGATGGAAATCAGCGTGGGCAGCGCCAGGGGCACCATGACCTTCCACAGGTATTTCCAGTCGCTGGTGCCGTCCACCTTGGCGGCCAGGTACAATTCGTTGGGGATCTGCATAAAGTTCTGACGCAGCAGGTAGATATAGAACACGCTGACCAGGAAAGGAACGATCAGCACCGTGTAGGTGTTGATCCAGCCAAAGTCGCTCACCGTGATGTAATTGGTAATGGTGAACAGCTCGCCCGGAATCATCATGGTGGCCAGCAGTGCGGCAAAGAGCAGGTTTTTTCCCTTGAACTCAAGCCGGGCAAAGGCAAAGGCCGTAATGATGGTGATGAACAGGCTCAGCAGCGTGGATACCAGGCCCACGTAGAGGGTGTTCAGGAAAAGACGGCCCAGATTGGCCTCGGTAAAGGCTTCCACATAGTTGCCAAGCAGGATCACCCGCGGCCACAGCGTGGGCACCTGGGCGCGGTATTCCGTCAGCGATTTCACCGAGGAGATCAGCATCCAGTAGAAGGGAAACAGCACGATCAGGGCCATCAGCAGCAGGAAGGCGTATACGCCCACCAGCGCCAGCGTTTTCATGATTTTCTGGTTGATGGTGGTCCTGCGCATATCGCGGGCATGCATGATATCGATTGATTTTTGACTCATATCGCACCTCTCAATAATGCACGCGCTTCTTGCTGACCTGAAGATTGATCAGGGTCACCACAAGAATGATGCCAAACAGGATCAGGGCGGCGGCGCTGGCGCGGCCCTGGTTGTTATTGCTCAGGCTGTCGTAAATGAAGCCCACCATGGTGTTCATTCGTCCGGAATCGCTTGCCGGGCCCATGCGCTCACCGAAGATACCCACGATGCTGGTGTATTCCTTGAAGCCGCCGATGAAGCCGGTGATGACCACGTAGGCCAGCATGGGGGACAGCAGCGGCACGGTGATGCGCCACAGCACGCGGCTGCGGGGGGTGCTGTCCACCTTGGCGGCCTCGTAATACTGCTTGTTGATGCTGGTCAGGCCGCCCAGCAGGATCAGGATTTTGAAGGGCAGGGCGTTCCACACAATGTATACGATCATGACGAACATATTGGCGGCATAGCTGGAGCCGTAATTGATCCAGTTTACATGGGTACCGCCAAAGAATTCAATCACGTTATTGATGATGCCGGCGGTGACGATCAGCTCGTTTTCGGTGCCGAAGAAGCTGCCCACGATGTTGAACATGGCGGCGAACACCATGCCGATGGCGATGCTGTTGGTCACATAGGGCAGGAAAAAGATGGTCTGCAGCGCCTTTTGCAACGGCTTGATGGAGTGCAGGGCCACGGCGATGAGCAGGGCCAGCAGGGTGGAGATGGGCACGGTGAACACGCATAGCAGTACAGTGTTTTTCATGCACTGTACGAAACGGCGGTAGTTGATCACCTTTTCAAAGTTGCCGATGCCAAAATTGAAGGTGGCGCCGCCGGCGGCCTTCAGGCCGCTGTAGTTCTCCAGCAGGGCCATGCGCACGGTATTGATGATGGGCCATACGGTGAATATCAGCAGCAGCACGATGGCGGGAGCCAGGTACAGCCAGGCTTTCCACTGTTGTTTGCTTTCTACCATATCACTTCACCTCAAAATAGATCCGTTCTTCGGTTTCCTTGTTAAAGATGAAAATCTTGTGGGGCTTGATGGCGTAGCGTACGTGCTCCAGCGCTGGGTTCACCTTGTGATCGGCGTTGATGATGGAGCGCACAAAGGGATTGGCCGAGGCTTCGTGGGTGGAAACCACGCTGACGTCGCGGCCCATCACCTCTACGTTCACCGGCTTGCACTTGAGGGGGCCGTTTTCATCCGGCACAAACCCCTCGGGGCGGATGCCTACGGTCACGGCCTGGTCGCTGACGCCCTTGATCTCCATCACGGCGTCGGGCCCCACGTACAGCATACCGCCCTTCACCCGGCCCTCAAACACGTTGATGGGCGGCGTGCCCAGAAACTTGGCCACAAACAGGTTGGCAGGGTCGTCGTATACGTCCTGGGGCTTGCCGATCTGCTGCACAATGCCGGTTTTCATCACCACGATCATGTCGCTGATGCTCATGGCCTCCTCCTGGTCGTGGGTCACAAACACCGTGGTGATCTTGGTTTCCTGCTGGATGCGGCGGATTTCCTCGCGGGTCTGCAGCCGCAGCCGGGCGTCCAGGTTGGAAAGGGGCTCATCCAGCAGCAGTACCCTGGGCATTTTTACCAGCGCCCGGGCGATGGCCACGCGCTGCTGCTGGCCGCCGGAGAGCTCGCTGGGCTTGCGGTCCAGCAGCCCGTCGATCTGCACCAGCCGGGCGGCCTCCTGGGTGCGCTCCAGCATCTGCTCCTTGGTCAGCTTGTCCTGGCCTTTCAGGTTTTGCAGGGGAAACATGATGTTCTGCTTCACCGTCATATGGGGATACAGGGCGTAATTCTGGAATACCAGACCGATGCCCCTGTTTTCGGTGGAAAGCTCGGTCACATCATCGTCACCGAAAAAGATCCTGCCGCTGGTGGGCTTTTGCAGGCCGCTGATCATATACAGCGTGGTGCTTTTGCCGCAGCCCGAAGGGCCCAGCAGGCCGATCAGCTTTCCGTCGGGAATTTCAAAATTGAAATTGTTGACGGCGATGACTTCCTCATTGGATTTTTTGTTCCGGCTGGGGAAGGCTTTGGTCAGGTTTTGCAGGACAATTTTCATGTGGCATTCCTTCCTTTACATCAGTATTCCTGTTTGGCTGCCATTTCGGCATGGAGCTTTTCTTTGTAATGGATCATGTCTTCATAGGTGTCGAAAATCATCTGGCTGGCGTAATCCACCACCACGGTGTTGGCCAGCAGGTCGTGGATCATGGCGTTGGTACGGGTGGATATCATCACGGCGATCTCAACCGCCAGGATGGCGATCAGTACAATGGGGCCCACAATGCCGATGGTCCCCCAGAAGATCATCATCAGGATAATGACCGGGATCATGGTTTCAATGGCAAATTTTCCCAGCACCGTGCGGATGAACAGGCCCACGGCGGAGAGCTTTACGCTGTCGCTGCGCATCACGGCCAGGCCGAATACCTTTTTGCCCAGCGTGACGCCGTTGCCCAATTTCAGCGGCAGGGCAAATTCCATAACCAAATACCCAAGCAGCAGGCTCAGGCTGATGATCAGGATGGTAAGCTGGATGAGCAGGTTATAGACGCGCAGCGCCCAGGCATCGGCTGACAGGGCGGCATAGGCTTCATCCAGCATGGCGCGCCCGGCTTCGTCCAGGGCTTCGTATTCGGACAGGGGCATCCGCATGTCCACGCCATAGGCTTCACCGTAGCGGATATAGGTATCGTTCAGTTCCTGCTGGTATCCATCGTAGCCCAAAAGCAGGGAAAGCCCCCAGGCAAAGAGCACCGATACGATGGACAGCATGATCAAATCAAAAAGAAAGGCAGATATGCGCTTCCACATGCTTGCTTTTTGCAGATCACAAATCACGCGCGCGCATCCTCCTCATGTTTTGTTTTTAAAGACCCTGAACAGAATCACTGTTTTGTACAGCTTATTATACAAAAAAAGTACGCCAAAAGCTATAATGTAACAGGATTTTTAGAAAGTTAATAATTTGAAAACAATCAGGACCGGTCCATTCTGCCAAAAAACGCGGCCCGCTCCATAGGCATTCGTTGCAAATCCGGGGGATCTTTGTTATACTGATCGCGGAGGAAGCAACATGAGTGAAGCGCGGCGTATCAGCGTTCATCGTTTTATTGATCAGATGGACCGCTGCTTTAACCGAAACGATATGAAGGCCGCCCGGGATTGCCTGGCATCCTGGGAAAAGGAGGCCCGGCAGCTGGGAGATGACCGGGGACTGCTCACTGTGCTGAATGAGGCGGTGGGCTATTACCGGCGCACGCAACGGAAAGGAAAGGCCATGGCCGCCATGCGGGAATGCGTGGCGCTGGTGGAGAAGCTGGGTCTTTCCGATTCCCTGTCGGGGGCCACGGTGTACATCAACGCGGCCACGACCCTGGCTTTTTTTCAGCAGCCTGAAGAGGGCCTGGCGCTTTATGACCGGGCGGATGCCTGCTACCGGGCCCTGGGCCAGACCGCAAGCTATGAATATGCCGCCCTGCTCAATAACAGCGCCGCGGCGCTCAACGCCCTCAAGCGGTACGACGAGGCGGAGGCCCGCTGGCGGCAGGCGGTGGACATACTAAAGAAAGAAGGCGGGCATGACGGCGAGCTGGCCATTTCGCTGGTGATGCTGGCGCATTTGACCTTTGACCGGGATGACACCGCCTATGAACAGGTGGAAAGCCTGCTGGATCAGGCGTGGGAATATCTTAATTCGCCCAATCAGCCCCGGGACGGCAATTATGCTTATGTGCTGCGCAAATGCGCCCCGTCCTTTGCGTATTTTCAGCGGCCCGAGGCCGCCCAGGCCCTGCGGGAGGTGGCAAAGGAGATTTATGAAGGGTCTTGAACTGGCGAAAGCCTATTTTGACGCCTGTGGACTGCCCATGCTGGAACGGGATTTTGCCGCCGAACAGCATCGGATTGCCGCCGGGCTTTGCGGTCACGGGTCGGAGTGCTTTGGATTTGACGACGATATCAGCCGGGATCATGATTTTGAGCCCGGCTTCTGCCTGTGGATAACCGATGCCGATGAGCGTGAATTCGGTTTCCGCCTGTTCAGGGCGTACGGCAAGCTGCCCAGGGAATTCGGCGGCGTGGCGGTGCAGAACAAAAGCCTGTTCGGTTCGGATTTCAAGGGCGTACACAC
>JAFUGB010000234.1 GCA_017469605.1 Clostridia bacterium | reverse complement strand
CTGCATGGCATCGAGATCGACTTCGGCGATATCCCCGACGCCTTGACCGCCCTGTCCGTCCTGGGCGCGTACTGCACCTCCAGCAAAATGCGCCTGTACAATATCGCCGCCTGCCGCATGAAGGAAACCGACCGCGCCAAGACCATCGCCGGCGAACTGCGCAAGATGGGCGCCCGGATCGAAGAGGGTGAGGACGACATGGTCATTTATCCCTCCAAGCTGCACGGCGCGTCCCTGGACGGCCATCACGATCACCGCATTGTCATGGCCACTGCCTGTGCCGCCCTGGGCGCTGAAGGCGACAGCTTCATCTGCGACGCCGAGAGCGTGAACGTTTCCTTCCCCCGCTTCTTTGAGGAAATGCGGAACATCAAGGCCACCATCGAGCGTCTGTCCGATAAATAATCTCTATGTATCAGGCGGGAGCAGCGCAGAAAACTATCTGCCTGCTCCCGTTTTTGCGAAAGGAGCCTTTATGAAAGAACCGCTGAACATGAAACGCCTGGCAAGCTATATCGCGGGCATGGCGCTGCTGGCGGCGGGCCTGACGCTGACCGCCATGACAGGGCTGGGCACCTCGCCGCTGACAGCCGTCGCCTTTGTGATCGCCCAATGGACAGGTGCAAAATTTGCCGATATGGTGCTGGTGATGTTCTCGGTGTTCGTGCTGGGAGAGATCGCCCTGGAAAAACAAAAGACAGCGCGGAACATCCTGCTGCTGCTTTTGCAGATACCCCTGAGTGTCGCCTTTACCCGATTCATGGGCCTGATTCAGCGGGCTTTTGACCTGTCCGGCGCGTCGCTTTTCCTGCGCGTGCTGCTGCTGTTGCTGGCCATCGTGCTGACCGGCGTGGGCGCGGCCATGACCCTGCGGGCCAAACTGATCCCCAATCCGGGCGACGGCATCGTGAAAGCTCTGGCTACTTTTACCAACAAGCCCCTGGGCCGGGTCAAAAATATCTTCGATATCGCTAACGTAGCGGCGGCGGCGCTTCTTTCCTTCGCCTGCCTGGGGCGCCTTGCCGGTGTGGGCGCCGGCAGCGTGCTGGCCATGCTGGGCGTGGGCCGGGTGATCGCGCTGTTCAACAGGCTGTTTCCGGTGCGGCGAAAGGATGAAAGCAAGTTATGAAATCTGAAAAAGGGAAACGATTGTTTTCTCTGGTGATGTGCTGCCTGGGTATGCTGTTTCTGGGCGTGCTGTACGCTTGGTCTGTGCTGAAGGTTCCCTTTGCGTCTGAATTCGTATGGTCGGCATCCCTGCTTTCCCTGAACTATACCCTCAGCATTTGCATGCTGTGCGCGGGAAATATGATCGCCTGGTTCGCAGCGCGCCGAATCTCCCGACGGGTATTGCTGGCAATCAGCGGCGCATTGTGCTGCACCGGTTTCCTGATCGTATCCATATCCCGCGCCGAGCTGCCGGTTTTACTTTTTGTTGGCTATGGGCTTCTATTCAGCAGCGGTGTGGGCATCGGGTATAATACGCTGCTCTCCATTGGAAACGGACTGTTCCCTGAGAGGAGAGGAACAAGCTCGGGCGCGATGATGATGTGCTTTGGCTTAAGCGCGATGCTGGTCGGACGGGTATTTTCACGACTGATGACTGCGGCGGCCTTTGGATGGCGCGAATGTTATCAGATCCTGGGCATTCTCATTTTTTCTGTTATGCTTCTCTGCGCTTTTTGCCTGTATCTCCCCACAGCCAACAAGGTCGCTTACGCAAAGGCTGAAGAACCGGGTAGCACGCCATTCCAAATGCTGCGCAGTTCAAAATTCTGGTTCTTTTACATTTACGGCTTTCTGGCCGCGAGCGCGGGCAGCGCAGCAATCAGCTTTTCCCGTGACTTTATTGTTTTTCTGGGCGGATATGAAACCACGGCAGTTCTTGCCGTGGGGCTCATCTCCGTTTTTAACGGAGCTGGCAGGATCCTTTCGGGTTTACTGTATGATGCCTGGTGTGATCGGCGTACAATGACGGCTGTCAGTCTGGCAACGATTATGGCCTCCTGTATCCTGTTTTTATCCTCCATTTTTCATTTTTGGCCCGCTGCCATGTTTGGTTTCCTGCTGGCAGGTATGACCTATGGTTCCTGTGCTACCATCTCCTCAACTTTTGTCATTCGTCATTTCGGAGTAAGACATTTTCCCATCAATTACAGCTTTTCCAACAGTAAAATCATTTTATCCGCACTGTCTGCTCCGCTGGCGATCGTGCTGGTAGAAAAGACTGGTGCCTATCATTCCGCCTTTCTCTTTCTGCTTGTTTTATCTTTTCTGTCTGCCGTATTTAACCATCTAATATGGACAAAAAGCCATTAAAGAAGCTATATTCCAAAGGGAATGTGCTGACAAAAAAGCAAATTCTTTTATTATGCACCAGGCATAGCACAAATCTTGCTAAAAGTCTATTCATGGGTATTTACCAGCCAGTGTTGCAAGCTGTCAAATGATAACTCCAGCCATGCGAATCAAATCTATATGTTCCCATAAACTTGCTTCAAATTACACCGAACTGCCGGCATTTGTATTTTTTCTTTTCTCCCCACTCATCTGTGTTATACTTGATGCTGAGAAGATGAAAATGCAATAAGGAGGCATCTGAATGACCTTTGAACAACTTCTTTATGCCGAAGTGTTGTCACATCATCCCTCGATGCAGACCGCCGCTGATATCCTGCATATCACCAAATCAGGACTCAGTCTATCTATCAATCAATTGGAGAAAGAGCTGGGCGTCAAAATCTTTGAAAAGACAAGTAAGGGCACGGTGGTCACCCCGGCGGGCCTGCAATTGCTCAGTGCTGTTTCCTCTGTACTGCACTCAAAAAACGCCCTGGTAAGTACGGCGGCTACGCTGTCGGATCCGGCATCGCATGAGACGGTTTCCATCCGATATATGAACACGATGCTTACGTCCTTTATCGATTGCTTTCTGGGAGCGTTTCAAAAAGAATTCCCCAACGTCATGCTGGATATCCGCAGATATGAGCGGGATCAAATCCTCCAGGCTGTGAGAAATCAGGAAATTGATGCTGGATTCATTGTAATGCCCAATAACTTATTAGAGCTTGGTGAGGGAGTGCAGTTTGAACAGGTATGCCAAAGCAACATCATGCTGATATGCTCTGCTGAAAACGAGCTGCTTCAAAAGGAAATCATTACATTGGATGATTTGAAAAGCCAACAGTACTGCATGTACAACGACGAATCCCAAGATTATCTTTTCAATCAGCTTCAGTTCCTCTGCGGGCCACTTCCGTTGATCATGCGCTCCGATGACAGCTGGGCCATGCATGAGGTCATCTGCAAGAAAAATGCGGTTAGCTTTGGCCGGGCAATCCTTGCATCCTTATCCCGTGAGGAAGCATCCGATGATCTGAAAATGGTTTCGATCGGCCATCTGGTCGATGATCACTCCAACATGGGGTGGATTACAAATTCTTATCACGGGCCTTCTGCACCCGCAATGAAATTGATGAAAATGATAACAGAAGAGATCAAAAAAAGTGTTGCTGAATGAAGCGACACTTTTTTGATGCCTTGGCAGGATTATCCGTGAATGACACTGGAATCCAGGTTTTCGCCGGCGAGCTTCAACAGCACGTCGGAACCGGGGGTATCCAGGCCGAGCATCTTGACGATACCGGCCAGGGTTTCGATGGTGCCGATGGTGACCTTGCCTTCCTTCAGGCCCTCCTCCGTAAAGAAGGTTTTGATCTGATCCTGCAGGCCGTGCTCGATCTTATAGCCGATCTTGGCATCCATCAGAGTCATGCGGCCCAGGCCCACGATATCGGCATGCTCCAGGCATTCCAGCATCTGCTCATAGGTGGTGATGCCACCGGTGACAACCTCCAGGGTCGGTGCCTTGATGGCTTCGCCCATCAGTTCAGCGATGGTCTTATCGGAATCCTTCGTCTCGGGCAGGGCCTTGTAATCCAGAGTGGACAGATGGACGTAATCGAAATCGAACAGCTCGGTCAGCTTGGCCACCAGCTGCTGGGACTCGTGCCAGGTGTAGCCCACGTTCTCGCCGTGGATCTCTTCGGGGCTGATACGATAGCCCACGATGAAATCCTTGGGCGCGTATTCTTTCACCACGCGGAAGATCTCACGGGAGACCTCAATGGGGAAGTTCATGCGCTTTTCCAGAGAGCCGCCGAAATAATCGGTGCGATGATTGGAGAAAGCGGAGAAGAATTCCTGGATCAGATAATGGTTGGCGCCGTGGATTTCCACGCCGTCAAAGCCGCAGTCAATGGCCCGCTTGGTGGCAGTGCCAAAATCCTTGATGATCTGCCAGACCTCGTCCTCCTTGAGCTCATACACGGGATATTTGAGCCAGGAGAAATCCATCTGGGAGGGCACCTCCACACGGCCGCCCAGCTCAGCGCGGTAATTGGCCTCGCGGCCGGAATGCACCAGCTGCAGCAGCGCCTTGTTGCCGTCCTTTTTCAGGCCCTGGGCCACTTGGGTCAACCCGGGCACGAATTTGTCGTCATAGATCGCCAGCTGCTCGCGGTCCCGCGCCCAGGAACGGGAAGGGCTGCCATTGGGGCTGACGCTGGTATATTCCACCACCACAACGCCCGCAGACTGGGAATGGGCAGTATAGTAATCAATGGTATCCTGCGTCACCATCTCATCCAGACCGCTGTTGGTCAGCATGGGAGACTGGAGAATACGGTTCGTAATCGTGCTGCCGTTACGGAACGTGATCTGATCGGTCAATTTCTTCACGATGAAAGCCCTCCTTGTTTTGTGCGTTTATATCATATCATGAACACAAAAGCTTGTGAATTTCGCGTTCCTTGACACAGCGTTAAGAAAAACTTGATGCTGATACGTGTTGATAATTTGCCATATCCAAATATGAAAGTCAAGCAAATATGTTTTTGCTTCTCTAACGCAAAGTTTATTAACTATTTCTTGACACAACTGTATTCCAAAAAGAACATGAAGAAAAGGATATGCGCTTCTCCATGACACGCGCATATCCCTTTTTTTCATGTGGAATCAGAAAGTGTTTTCCGTCAGCCATTGAACGGTGTCTTCTACCATCTTCGTGATATCATCCCCGTTTGCAGCGATCACCGTCTGCTTGGATAAGCCTTGGCGGAAATCGACGTGTTCAGCTTCTGCAATGGCGTTTTTCAGGTAATTGTTATCATCGGAATAACCAGGATCTGGCTGGATCTGGCAGATGCTGTACGCCTGCAAGATCGCGGTGACAGGCACGCCATGATACATGATTCCCTGATATTGGTCGATCTGGCCTTGCTTGATGGGCGCGCTTTCCCGATAGATGCGCATGGCATCAAATAGCGTTTGGATTTCCTCCTCCGTCAGCGGCAAAGCGTCCTTGCAGGTTTTCACGTTATCCTTCACCTGCTCCAGCGTGCTCATGCCGGAGAGCGTGGCGATGACGTTTTCCATTTGAAGCGAGAAACGGACAGACCAGGAAGCGATGCTCCAATCGGGGTGCAATGCCTTGAGCTTTTTCTCCGCTTCCTCCGGCAGCTTTGCCAGGCCTCCGCCTTTGACAGCTTCCATCAGAACGGCTTTCCGGCCATGTTTGCAAATCACATCGTAGCACAGCTTTGCCTGCACCAGCTCGCTGTCCCAATCAATGGGGTTCATGGAAATCTGCACGAATTCGATTTCAGGATGCTCTGCCAGGATGCGATCCAGCAGCTTGGCTGAGGAATGGAAGGAGATGCCCAGATGCCGGATCTTTCCCTGCTCCTTCCACGCCTTGGCGTGATCGAACAGATGCGTGGTCTTCACAATGCCGCCCTGACCATCGAAGCCGTCGTAAAAGACATTCTGGATATTGTGCAGCAGGTAATAGTCGATGTAATCCAATCCCAAGTGTTCCAGCTGGCTCTGGAAAAGGCCCTCGATCTGATCCTCCGGCACCAGGTTGAAGGTGGGGAATTTTGTCGCTACGGTATAGGCGTTTCTGGGATAGCGCTCCACCAGCGCTTTCCGGGTGGCTTCCTCACTTTTCCCGTCATGATACACAAAGCTGGTATCAAAATAGGTAAAGCCTGCCCGGATGAATTCGTCCACCATGGTGAAAATCTGTTCATAGTCGAAGTCTGTCGCGCTGCCGTTTTTTACGGGCAGCCGCATCATGCCAAAGCCCAATGGATTCCGTGCCATTTTTGTGTCCCCCTCTTCCTTATTTTGCGTTTTTCACCTTGTATCGGAGCCACAAAGCGCCATCTTCTATTTTTGTAACATCCAGCAATTCAAAGCTGACAGGACGATCATCGGACAAGCCCTCTTTTTCCATGAACAGCGTTTGTGTTTTTGTTGATCCATCCGCCGCAGGCGACAGGACAATGGATAATTCATCACACATACCGGCCTGGATGAACGACCAGTTGATGATGCCGCCTCCGCCCAGCATCAAAGTCCGCAGGCCAAATTCGTCATATAGCTTCTCCATGAGCAGCGGAATATCCAGCGTATCTTTCCCTGCGATCACATAGGGGATATCCAGTTTCCGAAGCAGCGCTTTGTAGGCGTTGGATGTGGATTCGGTCAGCACCTCCAGAATCCTGGCGGTAACGCCGGAATACTGAATGGTGTTTGAGGTCCAGCCCAATCTCCCGTGGGTATCAATGGAGATATAATACATCGGCTTTTCCATTTTGATCACGTAATCACCGACTGGAACGGGGGCTGCGCTTTCATCCAAATCAGGCTTACGATGATTGGTGAACGCGTCCTCCGAGGTGATCCGTCCGGAAAACCATCCCTGCATGTGATAGCCTTCCGGGACACGTCCAAAGGTGAGATCATCAAAGAACTCACCCGCTTTTTCCACTTCCGGAGCATCAAACCAATTTCCCATGATTTTTCCGTCCAAAGAGGTCATCATATGGCAAAACACATACGGTCTGTTTTTCATCCTCTGCTCCTTTCCGTTTGCTCAGGCAAGATTCTGTTCTTCCAGTCGTTGCGCCACAGGGGGCTTATTTCATCCACCACGCCTCGTGGATGACAGAAGGATCAATGCTCTTCAAATCAGCCGTATTTGTGCGATACATCATGGATAACAGTTCGTCAGTCATCGTGCGCAGGGCCTTGGCCACGCCTTCAGCGCCATCCTGCATATAAGGGCCCATCAAAGCCCTGCCGGTACATACCATATCCGCTCCCAGCGCAAGCGCCTTGAAAGCGTCAAAACCGTCATCGATCCCACCATCAGCAATCAGGATAAAATCACTTCCTACCGCTTTACGGATATCCTTCAGCAGATAAACCGGCGGGGTTGCCCAATGCATCAAATCGTGGTGATGGCCGATGATCACGCCGGCTGCGCCAAGTTTCTTTGCCAGGATAGCGTCGCGTACGCTCAGGATGTCCTTGAGGAAGAAGGGCAGCTTTGTCGCCTGGATGTACTCCTTCATCTCATCCAGGGTCGGGAGCTTCATCGGGCAGCCCTGGATCGTATCAAAGTCCGGTGATTCGGGCTTGATAGCATGGCCTCCGTCCAGGCCGACTGCCATAGCGCCATGCTCCTCGGCGTAGCGGATGCGGCTGAAAATTTCCTCCCGGTCCGCGTAGGGCTTGATGATTTTGATCACGTTTGCGCCGGTATCCAGGCAGCTGCCCAGGGTCTCGTTGTCACCCATGCCGATGCACG
>JAFUGB010000233.1 GCA_017469605.1 Clostridia bacterium | reverse complement strand
TCCGCTGAAGATCAACCGCGAAACCAACTACAGCAAGGATAAAAACCTGTGGCACCTGAGCCATGAGGGCTTAGACCTGGAGGACCCGGCCAACGAGCCCCAGTATGAAAAGCCGGGCTTCCTGGAAATGGGCGTATCGCCCCTGCAGGCGCCCGATGCCCCCACCTATGTAACCATCGGCTTTGACCAGGGCAAGCCCGTAACGCTGGACGGCCAGGCCCTGAGCGCCAAGGAGATCATCTTAAAGCTCAACCAGATCGGCGGCGCCAACGGCATCGGCATTATCGATCTCGTGGAGAACCGCCTGGTGGGCATGAAGTGCCGCGGCGTGTATGAAACCCCCGGCGGCACCATCCTGTACCGGGCCCATGAGGCGCTGGAAAGCATCTGCCTGGACAAGCTGACGCTGCATGAAAAGCAGCGCCTGTCCATCACCTTCGCAGAGCTTGTGTACAACGGCCAGTGGTTCACGCCCCTCAGGGAAGCGCTCAGCGCCTTTGTGGACAAAACCCAGGAGAAGGTCACCGGCACGGTAAAGCTCAAGCTCTACAAGGGCAATATCATCAAGGCCGGCGTCGCCAGCCCCTACAGCCTGTACAGCGAATCCATCGCCACCTTCGGTGAAAGCGATTATGACCAGAGCCAGGCGGCGGGCTTCATCAACCTGTACGGCCTGCCCATCGCCGTACAGGCCATGGTGGACCGGCAAACCCGGAAATAAAAGGAGGAAAAAACATGAAAAAGCTTGTTTCTTTGCTGCTGGCGCTTGCCATGGCGCTTTCCGCGGTCTCCGCTTTTGCCGCCACGCTGGACGAGGTGCAGGCCGCCGGCAAAATCGTAATGTCTTCCAGCCCCGATTTCCCGCCCTTTGAAAACCTGGTGGTGGACATCGGCACCGGCGCCGTGGACTATGAGGGCATTGAGATCGATATCATGAATATCGTGGCCGAAAAGCTGGGCGTCACGCTGGATATCAAGCCCACTGATTTTGATTTTGTGCTGACCGATGTGGCGAACGGCGCCGCGGACATCGGCGTATCGGGCTTTACCGTTACCGAGCACCGCAAGCAGAACGTGCTGTTTTCCGATGTATACTACCTGGCCGCCCAGGTGGTGGTGGTCACTGAGGACAGCCCCATCGCCGCCGTGGCCGATCTTGCCGGCAAAAAAGTGGCCGTTCAGAGCGGCACCACCGCCGAGGTGCTGTGCCTGGAAGCGGGCTATGACATGAGCGCCTTTAAAGCCAATGTGGATGCCGAGCTGGCCCTGGTCAAGGGCTCGGTGGACGCCTGGGTAATTGACAACACCGTGGCCAAGCGCATGGTGGAGGAGTATAACCAGACCGGCGGCGCGCAGCTGAAGATCCTGGAAGAACCCCTGACCGAGGAGCCCTATGCCTTCGCCTTTGCCTTCGGCAGCGAAACGCTGGTGGACGCGGTGAACGCCGTGCTGGGCGACCTGATGGCGTCGGGCGATATGGCCGCCATCTTTGAAGCCTACGGGGAAGCCTACGAGGTGCCCGCGGCCCAATAAAGGCCCGGGCGTTGGGAGAAATACCACCGTTTTTCGTTTGCTGCCTTCTCCTTTGATCGGGAGAAGGCGCTTTTGGGCCCGGAAAACCGTTTCCCGGGCCAGGGAGGGATTTTGTGGAAACCTGGCTGCAGCAGCTGCACAGAACGTTTATCGCCAAGGGCTATTGGCGGCTGATTCCCCAGGGCCTGAGGAACACGCTGCTCATTTCCCTGGGCGCGCTTGCCATCGGCATCGTGATCGGCACGCTGATTGCCGTGATCAAATATTTTGCGGCGGATAACGGAAAACTGAAGCCGGCCGCCTTCCTCTGCGATGTGTATACCACGGTGATCCGCGGCGTACCGGTAATGGTGCTGCTGATGGTACTGGTGTACGCGATTTTCGCGGGCACGCGCAATCCGCTGGGCGTATGCATTTTGGGCTTTGGCATCAATTCCGGCGCTTATGTGGCCGAAATCATCCGCAGCGGCATCAACAGCGTGGATAAGGGGCAGATGGAGGCCGGCCGCTCCCTGGGCCTGTCCAGCATGCAGACCATGCGCAAGATCATCCTGCCCCAGGCCGTGCGGGTGATTTTGCCCGCCATCGGCAACGAAATGATCTCGCTGATCAAGGAGACCTCGGTGGCGGGATATGTGGGCGTGTTTGATCTGACCAGCCGCGGCA
The DNA here is from genome assembly GCA_017469605.1 of Clostridia bacterium. Taxonomy (GTDB): domain Bacteria; phylum Bacillota; class Clostridia; order Christensenellales; family Aristaeellaceae; genus SFMI01. The sequence continues at coordinate 2,891 of JAFUGB010000233.1, read as the reverse complement.
ACCAGATACGCAACCTGACCTACGACGCGGTGAACCCGCTGATCGCCGTAGCTGTGATCTACCTGATCCTGGTAATCGGACTGACCAAGCTTTTAAGCGTACTGGAAGGGAGGCTGCGTGCCGGTGTCAGACATGCGTGAGCCGCTGCTGCGGGTGGAAAACCTGCATAAAAGCTTTGAAGGGCTGGAGGTGCTCAAGGGGATTTCCACCGATATCCAAAAGGGCGAAGTGGTGTGCGTGATCGGGCCGTCGGGCTCGGGCAAAAGCACCTTTTTGCGATGCCTGAACCTGCTGGAAAAGCCCACGGCCGGCCACATTTGGTTTGACGGGGTGGATTTGATGGCAAAGGGGACCGATTTGAACCTGCACCGCCAAAAAATGGGCATGGTGTTCCAGCAGTTCAACCTGTTTCCCCATATGAACGTGCTGCAGAATATGACCTGCGCCCCGCTGATGCTGAAAAAGGCCGCAAAGGACGAGGCCGAAAAGCGGGCGCTGGATTTGCTGGGCCGGGTGGGCCTGGCCGACCGGGCGAACGCCTATCCCGCCCAGCTCAGCGGCGGGCAGAAGCAGCGCGTGGCCATCGTGCGCGCCCTGTGCATGCAGCCCGAAGTCATGCTGTTTGACGAGCCCACCAGCGCTTTGGACCCCGAAATGGTGGGCGAGGTGCTGGATGTAATGAAGCGCCTGGCCCGGGACGGCATGACCATGGTGGTGGTCACCCATGAAATGGGCTTTGCCAGGGAGGTGGCCAGCCGGGTGGTATTTTTGGATGACGGCGTTTTGCAGGAAGAGGGCACGCCCGCCGAAATTTTCGGAGCGCCCCAAAACGAGCGGCTGCGATCCTTCCTGGCAAAAATCCTGTAATACAAATATGAAAATGGAGGCAGACACATGAGCGCATTGAAGGGCCGTTCCTTTTTGACGCTGCTGGACTATACGCCCGATGAAATTGAGGGCCTGCTGCAATTGGCGGCCGAGCTCAAGCAAAAGAAAAAGGCGGGCGTCCCCCACAAGCTGTGCCAGGGCAAAAACATTGCCCTGATCTTTGAAAAAACCAGCACCCGCACCCGCTGCGCCTTCGAGGTGGCGGCGGCCGATTTGGGCATGCACAGCACCTATCTGGATCCCAGCGGCAGCCAGATGGGCAAAAAGGAAAGCATTGCCGATACCGCAAGGGTGCTGGGCCGCATGTATGACGGCATTGAGTACCGGGGATTCGGCCAGGATGTGGTGGAGGAATTGGCCAGGTACGCCGGGGTCCCGGTATGGAACGGCCTGACCAACGAGTTCCACCCCACCCAGGTACTGGCCAATCTTTTGACCATCCGGGAGCATTTTGGCGATCTGCGCGGCAAAAAGCTGGTCTACCTGGGAGATGCCCGGTATAACATGGGCGACAGCCTGATGGTGGGCTGCGCCAAGATGGGCCTGCATTTTGTGGCCTGCGCGCCTGAAAAGTATTTTCCCAACGCCGCCCTGATCGAAAAATGCAGGGCCATTGTCCGGGAAACCGGCGCCGTGCTGGAATTCATTGTCGATCCGCTGCAAGCCGTGCGGGGCGCCGATGTGCTCTATACCGACGTATGGGTATCCATGGGCGAGCCCGACGCCGTATGGCAGGAGCGCATCGCCGCGCTTTCGCCCTACCAGGTCAACGCAGCCCTGATGGCTGCCGCCGGGCCCCAAAGCCGCTTCATGCATTGCCTGCCGGCCTTCCACGACCTGAACACCGGCATCGGCCGCCAGATCCATGAAAAATACGGCCTCACCGCCATGGAGGTCACAGACGCTGTGTTTGAAGGCCCTCAATCCATCGTGTTTGACGAGGCCGAAAACCGCATGCACACCATCAAGGCCGTAATGGCGGCTACGCTGGGGTAAGGACGCCCGGGCTCTTGGCCCGCGGGCATCCGGACATTGCAGCGCACCCCAAAGAAAGGAAGGCAAATCCATGCCAAAAGATAAGCAGATCCGCAAAGTGCTGGTGATCGGCAGCGGGCCCATCGTTATCGGCCAGGCCGCCGAGTTTGACTATGCCGGCGCCCAGGCATGCCGGGTGCTCAAGGACGAAGGGCTGGACGTCGTGCTGGTAAACAGCAACCCGGCCACCATCATGACCGATCAGCACCTGGCCAATGAAATTTACCTGGAGGCGCTGACCGTCCAGACCGTGACGCGAGTCATTGAAAAGGAGCGGCCCGACAGCCTGCTGGCCGGGCTGGGCGGCCAGACCGGCCTGACGCTGGCCATGCAGCTTAAGCGCGCCGGCGTGCTGGACAAGTATGGCGTGCGGCTGCTGGGCACCGATATCCGGGGCATTGACCAGGCCGAGGACAGGGAGCTGTTCCGGGACGCCATGGCGGCCATTGGCCAGCCCTGCGTGCCCTCCGATATCGCCCAGGATGTGGAAACCGCCCTGGCGATCGCCGGCAGGATCGGCTATCCCGTCATCGTGCGCCCGGCCTTTACGCTGGGCGGCACGGGCGGCGGCATTGCCGCAACGCCTGAGGAATTGGCGCTGATCGCCAAAACCGGCCTGGATCTTTCGCCCATCACCCAGATACTGGTGGAAAAGTGCATATCGGGCTGGAAGGAGATTGAGTTTGAAACCATGCGGGACTGCCTGGGCAACGCCGTATCGGTATGCTCCATGGAAAATATTGATCCCGTGGGCGTGCATACCGGCGACAGCATCGTGGCCGCCCCGGCGCTCACGCTCAGCCCCCGGGAACTGAATATGCTGCGCCAGGCGGCGCTGGATATTGTGGGGGCCATCGGCATCGTGGGCGGCTGCAACTGCCAGTTTGCCCTAAAGCCCGACGGCAGCGAGTACGCCGTTATTGAGGTCAATCCCCGGGTATCCCGTTCCTCCGCCCTGGCCAGCAAGG
>JAFUGB010000019.1 GCA_017469605.1 Clostridia bacterium | reverse complement strand
CGCTCCCTCTGAACCCCTGGAAACTGAAAACTGAACCCCTGACCGGGGCCGCCCGATAGGGCGTGCCCCTCGTTTCTTTCCCCGTAATCACGCGCGCGTTAATAGTTTCCATGACGCGCGCGTGATGGGGAAAACAATATCCGCCGGACGGAGAGGATGATATGCCGGAATTTAAGTACGACAGGAACAATCCGGGGCCATGCTGCCAGAAGATCGACGACATGATCCAATACGCGCGCCCCATCGTGGAGCGCTGGCCGAGCTTTCATAAGCGGAGCCTGGGCGTGGACATCATGCAGGAAATGTACACGATGCTGCGGCTGGCGACAAAGGCCCGCCTGCGGTACATGAACAAAAGCACGCTGGCCGACCTGGACACCAGCAAGGCGGTGCTGGACATCTTCATACAGCAGGCGAACAAGATCATTTTCACGGACAGGAGCGGAAAAACAAGGCGATTGCTCACGGATCAGAGCTACGGCGAATGGTCTAAAAAGATCGAGGAGATCGGGGCTTTGATCGGCGGCTGGATGCAGAGCGTATCGGGCCGCAAGAGTGGCGATAGCAGAGGGAACGTGCCGTGATTTGGACGGTCTTTATCCATGCGTTCTTTAGCGCTTCCCCCGTCGCGGCGGCAACTACAACAACGGCAGCAACGCGGGGCTTGGCTATGTCAATGCCAACAACGAGCGCGGCAACGCCAACAACAACTATGGGTGCCGCCCCCGCTCCCAGCATATATTACGCGCCGCGAGATTACGAATCAGCGGCCATCCGCTGATGGGAGGGGTGCGTTTCCTCGGCCCGAAAGGGCCAAACAAAAATCCTGACGCGCGGCGGCAAGAACGCTCCGCAGGACACGCACGGCAGGAATCGCCGCGAAGCGCCCGGAAGGGCGAAGGGCTACGACTGTCCGCAGCATACCCTAAAGCCATTTTAGGGTATTACAGCCTATGCCCGACGGATCACGTCACGCGCGGCACTTTCACAGGGCGGGGTGAATGTTTTGGAAGGGCTGCACAATCTGAAAGACCGCATCTGTGATTTTGAAAACCTGATGGGCGCTTACCGGGACGCCGCAAAGGGGAAACGGTATCGCAATGAGGTTTTGGACTTCTCTTTCAACCTGGGCGAGAATCTGCACCAGATACAGAAAGAGCTACTGGATATGACCTACAAGGTGGGGCCATATCGGGAATTTTATGTACGCTACCCGAAGCCGAGGCTTGTCATGGCGCTGGGCTTTCGGGATCGCGTGGTACAATGGGCCATCTATCGGCAGATCAACCCATATCTGGACAAGCGGTATATCACGCACAGCTACGGGTGCCGAAAGGGCAAGGGAACGCTGCCAGCAGCGGAGTGCCTGCAAAACTGGCAGCAGAAGATCAGCCGGAAGCCGGACGCGGACGAATGGTATCTTATCAAGGGCGACATCAGCAAATACTTTTACCGGGTTGAACACGGCAAAGTGCTGGGCACCTATGACGATGTATCGGACGACGCCTGGTTTCGCTGGTTGATGGGGGTAATCATCAATAACCCGGACGTGCCTTTCGGCCTGCCTCCGGGGATGAAGCCGGATGATTGCCCGCGATGGCGGCGGCTGTATGACGTGGGTATGCCCATTGGCAACCTGACGAGCCAGGAAACGGCCAACCTTTTCCTTGACAAGCTGGATCAATTCATCAAGCACACGCTGGGTATACGCTACTATGTGCGCTACATGGACGATTTCTGCATCCTTGTCAAGGGCAAGGAGAACGCAAGGCGAATATTCGCCGCCATTGATAAATTCCTACGGGACGAGCTGCTGCTTGACATCAGCCCGAAAAGCCGCATCCAGAAAGCGACGGCCCCGGTGGAGTTTGTGGGCTATCTGCTGACGCCGCACGGCATCCGCATGAGGCAAAAGACCACGACCCACATCAAGCGGAGCCTGCGCTTCATCATGGCGGCCTACGCCGCATGGCAAATCAGCTATGACGCGGCGATGGAAAGCGTGATCTGCTACATCGGAATGTGCAAGCATTGTAACGGTCACAACATGATCCGCTGGATCGAGGACAACTTTGTGCTGCAAAGGTGCGAGAATATGAATATCGAGAGCGATCAGCCGCCGGGGAGGCGGCATTTTTATAGGCTTATTGAGCGAGAGGACGGGCTTGCGGACGTCTGGCTTACGCCAGGTGAAGCAATCCCGGCCTTTGACGACCTGACGGGACGGATTGACTATGATTTCCGCATCATGGCGGTGCGCGGGGTTGACCCGAATGATCCCCAATGGGGCGGAAACCTGGAGGAACACATCAGAGCGCATTACTACGACTGGTTGAAAAGCGCGGAGGTGGTCTACTTGTGAAATTGCCGCGTGAACTGCGGGAAGCAGCGATCTTCATAGGGGCGCTTGCCCTTTTGTTTGTTATTTTCAGCGTGGTTTGTATTGTTGGCATCGCATGGACGCATTATCCGCACGGAATACGACGAAAGCGCAAAAAGGAGGATAAAGCGTGAAGAAGATTGCAGACATCAGCCATTACCAGGGAGCTATCGACTGGAACAAGGCAAGGGAAGATTTGGAGATGGCGATTTTCCGCGCCAGCGTCGGCAGCAACGCGGACAAGCGCTATCTTGAATACACGGAAGCCTGCGGGATTCCCTATGGCGCGTATCACTATGTCAAGGCCGGAACCGCCGAGGCGGCCAGGAAGGAAGCCCGGTTTTTCGTCGAGTGCGCGCACAAGGCGAAGCGCAGGCCGCTTTTCTACATCGCGGATATTGAATACGAGGCGCAGACGGCGACGACAACCGAGGCCGTATGCGTGGCGTTTCTGGACGAGCTGCGGAAGCTGGGCTGTGAGAAGATCGGCCTGTACATCAACACCCGCTACAAGTGGGCGGGGAAAGCAATATCCATGTGTGACATCATGTGGATTCCGCATTGGGGAAAGAACGACGGCGACGTGCCAGCGAAATCCTACGCGCCGAAATACTACTGCGACCTTTGGCAATACACCAGCAAGGGCCGCGTAAATGGGATCAGCGGCAACGTGGATTTGGATATGCTCTATGGCGATAAGCCGCTGGAATGGTTTATCCAGGAAGCGGATAACGCCGAGGAAACCGACGACAACAACGACGAAAACGAGGAGGCGGGAAACATGGGGTTTGACCGGCAGAAGGTAATCGACATCGCATTGGCCGAGGAAGGGTATCTGGAAAAGGCCAGCAACAAAGACCTGGACAGCAAGACAGGGAACGCGGGCAGCAAGAACTATACCAAGTATGCGCGCGACATGGACGCCATTCCCGGATTTTACAACGGGAAGAAGCAGGGCGTCGCGTGGTGCGACATCTTTGTGGACTGGTGCTTTGTGCAGGCTTACGGCGTGGACGACGGGCGCGCGCTGCTGTGTCAGCCGACGAAAAGCTGCGGGGCCGGATGCAAGTACAGCCGCCAGTATTACAAGGCCAAGGGCAGGCTGTTTGAAAGCCCCGAACCGGGCGACCAGATTTTCTTCTACCCGTCGGACGGGATCGGCGGCAGCGCCATTTCCCACACCGGCCTTGTGTACAAGGTGGATAACACCTATGTTTACACCGTAGAGGGCAATACCAGCACGGCGAGCGGCGTTGTCGCCAACGGCGGAGGCGTCGCCAAGAAGAAATACAAGCTCAACTATAACCGTATCGCAGGGTACGGACGCCCCAACTATTCCGCAGGCACCACCATTCAGCCGACACCCACCCAGCCCGAACCCGACAAGCCGGAAACCGGCGAGGAACCGAAGGGAAAGACGGTTGTCGTGACCGCGAGCAGCGTCAATGTGCGCGTAGGCAACGGCACGAACTTTAGCCGGATTACCGCCGTTTCCAAGGGTACGATGCTGGAATGGGTGGCGACCGCAGAAAACGGCTGGCACGCGGTGGTGTACAAGAAGCAAGTCGCCTGGATCAGCGGCAAGTATGCGGAAGTTAGGGGGTGAAATCTATGGACAAGGTGACGCCGGATCAGCTTATGAACACCGTGGTTGTGCTGCTGGCCGTATTCGCGGCAATCGTCACGGTGGACAAGGTGATCGACATCTTCAAGAAGTGGCGGACGCCCAGCACCGACACGGCAAAGAAGCTCGCCGCCGACAAGACGCGGCTCGATGCCCACGACAAGGCCATCCAGAACTTGCAGGAAAGCAATCAAGTGCTCTGCTCTGGAATTATGGCCCTGCTGGATCATGAGCTGCACAATGGGAATGGGGAGCAAATGCAAAAAGCGCGCGACGACATCATGCACTATTTGCAGGGGAACATCGGCAGACAGTAAATGCGCGAGCGCTCGCGGATTTACAACCGGCGGCACGTCCGGCAACGGAGGCAACCGCGCCGCAGGAAAACACAATGAGGAGGACAGTTCATGAACATTGACCTTACACCTGTATTCCAGGCCATTATTGCGCTGCTTGCGGCGCTTGTGACCTACAAGCTCATTCCGTGGATCAGGAGCAAGACCACGGATCAGCAGCAGGCTAACCTTATGGCGGCGGCCAAGGTTGCCGTGTTTGCGGCCCAGCAGATTTACGGAGCCACCAAGGAGGCAAACGAAAAGAAGCTGGAATATGCGCTGAACCGTTTGCGTGATTCTGGATTTGACCTTGACACCGCGACGCTGCGGGCGGCCATCGAAAAGGCTGTGTACGAATTGAAGCCGACGGCCCGCTTCGTGGACATGGTGGGCCATCTGGACGACGAGGAGGACGACACGGAGGACGACGGCATTACCCCGCAGGAGGGCGACGTGATAGCCCCGCTGGAGGATTGGCCGCTGGAAACCATCGTCCTTTTCTGCGAGGACAACGGGATCAACGCGGAGGGATGCAAGACAAAGGATGATTACATCCGCGCCATCACCCAGGGAGGCTTGACGGAGCCGCCCGACGAGGCGGAGCCTATCAAGGAATGATCGACACGGCCCCGGCAAGTACGGCCCTTGCCGGGGCTTTCTCTTTTTGACCGTTTATAGTTGTCATATTTGGAGGGAGTGAAAACACAATGAAGGTTGTACAGCCCATCCGCGATCTTGACGTATTGCAAAAGTGTTACGACATAGCGCGGGAGCATGACAAGAACAGGAAAACAGGGGAAGTGAGCTGGGAGCTTATACTTTTGATCGGCTTCAACACCAGCCTGCGCGTGAGCGATTTTCGGCGCTTCAAGGTGCAGGATTTGAGGGGCAAGGACTACGCGCAGATACAGGCGAAGAAAACCGGCAAGGAGGCGCGCATCCTGATAAATCCCCAGGCGCGGCGGGAGATCAACCGCCTGCTGGCCGGAAGAAAGGCGGATGAATATATCTTCCAGAGCCGCCAGAAGGACAGCGTAACCCATAAATACCGGCCCATATCGCGGCAGCGGTGCTATCAGATCATCAATCATATTGCCCGCGAGGCGGGCGTAGAGGAGCGGATCGGGTGCCATACGCTGCGAAAGACCTTCGGCTACTACTACTACAAAATGACCGGCGACGTGGTGAGCCTGCAAAGGATATTGTGCCATAGCTACCAGCGGGAAACGCTCGTTTACATCGGCGTGATCCAGGAGAATATCGACGAAAGCCTTATGAAGCTGAATATGCTGACAGGAAAGCGGGCGCGGGCATGAGCAGGGGCGACGTGGTGGACAACCCATGTGTGAAGGAGTGCCCGGACAGGACGGCGACGTGTCACGCAGAGTGCGAGAAATACGCCCGTTTCGCCGCCTGGTGCGAGCGGCGGAGGAAGGAACGGGCGGAGGAAAAGGCGCTGAAAGAGGCCGCCACACACGGCATGAGGCGGGCTATGGCGATCAAACAGTACAGGGAAAAGCACGGCAGGAAGTGAAAGACAGCCCTCGGAGCGATCCGGGGGCGCTATTTTTATGCCCTTTTCCAGGCCGTGGGGGCGTCTGTTTGTCATATTGTGGCATGGTAAAACACAATTCCCAAAACCGGCCTCAAAATCAGCGCATAAAATAGGAAGCGATATTTCCGGGATGTGTTTAACACAACCTCCTATTATGACAAAGCCGGGAGGGAGCACGCGGGGCCTCCTGGGGGCATAAAAATAACGCGCACCTTTTCGGGAAAGATGCACGTTAGAATGATCGTGGCGCTTTAGCCTTTGCTGCTGCGGGCGATGTCGTCCCGGATCAGACGCTTTACATAGCCCTGGATGTTCTGCTGGGCTTCCAGATGGGCGATAATGTCCGCGTCTGTGCGAATGTTGAACTTGAACTTGACTTGACGAGTGTTTTCCTTGTCCCACTTCTCGCCAAGAATATTCTTTGCGCGTCGCTGTTCGGGTGTGTTTCCTCTCGGCATGGTGTCGGCCTCCTTTCGATGCCTATATTATAAATTAGTGTACCCCGTTTGTCAACGCGCGGCCCGACGGGATCAGGCGGCCAGCTCGCAGGACAGGACAAAACCGGGATCGGCCATCGCTTCCGCTTCCTGCATGGCGCGCTGCCGGTTCGGGGCCTTGATGGTACAGGTGAACGTGCCATAACCGGGCAGGCACGCGGCGACGGTGTACGCTTCGCCGACAAAGAAGCGGCGGATGGAATGGGCAATCTTCGCAATGGTGGTGTTGGCTTTCATGGTGTTGGCTCCTTTCAAAATGATTTCGCGGCGTTACATGGTTTCGGATTCCGGCTCATGAATGGCGACGAAGAAATAATCATCGCGGGGGCCGGAAACAGGTTCATAGTTGACGCGCCACACGGCATATTGCAGGGCTTCCTGGTTTTCGTCTTGCGGGCAAGTGTACGGGAACGGCTCCAAGGACAGGACGCGGGCGGCGGTGTACGGGCCGCAGGAGAATGGTTTTCCAACTTCCGGCAATTCATCGACGACGAGGGCGGTTGCACAGATGTGCAGTGTGATGTGAAAAATCATGGTGTTTCCTCCTTTCGCCCGCGTATATGCCCACGGGCGGGCTAATTATTGATTACAGCGCTTCGCGGGAAATGATGGCAGCCCTGGCCTCCTCTATGGTCGCCCAATGCGGCTCGCGGACTTTGTTTCCGCCATCGTCGTAAATACACCAGCAATCATATCTGTCGAGCCAGACAATGAGATACGGGCCATATTTGACAGGGCGCGGCTGTTCTTCATCTTCCGGCGGGAACTGCTCAAGAATGGTAAAATACGACTTGATGGATTCCAGGTCATGGCAGCAATCCCCGCCGGGATAACGGTAAATCGCTTCGTAGTCATGATCGACAAGGGGCTGAACGTCTACCAGATAGGCGGTATATCCTCCGTTGCCCTTAATCTTCCAGGGGTAGCCGTCTTTCAGCAGGCGGCGGATATTATCATAAGCCATTGTTAAAGCTCCTTTCAAAATGATTTCGCGGCGTTATTCAGTGACAGCTTCGGCAAACTGTTCCGGGGTGACTTCGTTTTCCGCGGCCTGCTCCGGCTTGAAGCCTTGATCCAGAATGTTGGTGATCCAGTCTTTCAAGAAGCGGTCAAGCTGGGCGCGCAGGCTGGGCCGCCAATGCCCTTCATCCTCCCAAACCTCCTGATACAGGGTGCCATACTGCGTGAAGGGGCAATTATCCTGCTGGAAGGTGTGCGGGATGATGTTGCCAGTTGAGAAGTCCACAAGGAAGGTCATGTCTGGGTCGCGCATGGTGTCGCCGTTCATGTCGTAGGTGTGCGTCATACCCCAAACGGGATAGCCCTTGAAGGTATATTCCAGGTTCTCGATGGAAAGCGGCTCGTAGCCCTCGCGGGTGAAGGTGAAGGACTGTTCCGGCAGCTCGCGCACGGCCTCCAGGAAGGGCGCAAGGCGCTTGTAGTTATAGCTGGAATAGCGGGTTTTGTTGACGGTCATGGTGTTGGCCTCCTTGAAAATAATCTTGCGGCGTTGGTTTTCCGCGACGATCCCGGCGGGATCGTTTCGGCCCGTAACCGGCGGGCCATCATCGGGCGGAATGTTCCCGCGCCGTCAAGCGGCGGCGGGGTACAGGGCGGACAATTCACCGGCCAGGGCTTGCGCGGCGCGGTATGCCTTGAAGGTCAATTTCTTATTCCAGCTATTCATAGCGGCGGAGAAGAAGAAACCAGCCTTGTCCAGGGCAGCGCGGGCGGCGTCCGTGGGCTTGCTTTCAAAGATAATCCGCGTGCGGCTCGTTTCGCCGTCGAAAAGGATTTTCCAGCCGTTGCCGGTGATGCTTTCGCCGATAAAGGTCTTTTCCGGGACAGGGCCGCGCGTCGCTTTTCCGTCGGCGACGGGGGCGGGATCGGCAGCGGGGGCCGGATCGGCAGCAGGGGCGGCGGGCGTTTCTTCCACGGCGGCGGGGGCCGGATCGGCGGCGGGAATGATTTCGGGGCGTTCATCGGCGGCGGGGGCGGGCTGCTCGTTGCGGGCGGCGGCCAGGGCGGCGGCGTATTCGGCATGATCGGGGTTGAAGCGAATACGGGTTTTTTCCTGCTTGCCGTCCTCCTGGACGAACACGAACACGGAGCCGGACGGGGTAACGGAGTATTCAGCGGGGAAAGTCTTGCCCTTGACGGTGATGCTGTCGGCGGTAAAGGTGAAAACGGTTTTCATGGTGTTGGCCTCCTTCAAAATGTTTTTGCGGCGTTGTGTTCGGTGTACCCCGTCCACGTTTGGGATTGTAACACGGTGTACCCCGTTTGTCAACCCCTTTTCGCAATTTTTTTCAGCAAAATTTTTTCGCAAATTCTTCCGGGGTGCAGGGCGGCTCCATCTTGTCAACGTTCGGGAAGATGCTCGCGCGCTGGATCGTCATAATCTGGACGGCGGGCGGCTCCTCCTGGACGGCGGCGGGCGTTTCCTCTGGCAAAATGATTTCGGGGCGTTGCTCCGGCAGGGGATTCTTGCGCGGGCGTCCGCGCTTGCGCTTCGGCTCCTGGGCCGGATCGGCAGCGGCAGCGGCGCGGGCCTCCTGGCGGGCTTTCTTCTTCTGTTCGGCGGCCTCCTTCGCGGCGGCAGCGGCGGCGCGCTTCGCTTCCTTCTCGCGGGCGGCGGCGCGGGCCGCGACGGAAGCACGCAGGCCATTGAGCAGGGGCAGCAGGAAGAAAACCAAAGCGGGGATATATAAATAATAATACTTCATCGGGGCGGCCTCCTTGCCCGCGTACAATGCCCACGGGCGGGCGGATGGAATAATCAAGCGGCGATCCTTGCGGCGAACATTTCCGGCGTAACCGTCGGGACGGCGGTATATACAACCTTTTTCCCGTCCAGCTTGCGGAGCTGGAAAACCGCGCCGGGGTTTTCAGCGGCGGCAAGGTCAAGCATTTCTTTGATTTGCTCCAGGTGCTTTTCCTTGTAGCGCGGGGCGTAAAACTTTTTCATGCCCACGGTGCCCTCGCGGAGATTTGTCAACAGGAAACGCTTTTCACCGGCGGGGCGGGAATACACAAAATAGTCATACTTCCATGGGTTTTCATCGGCAGGAATGTTTTCGGGGCGTTCATCGGCAGCGGGTTTTTCAACCGGGGCCGGGGCGAGCGCTTCCGGGGCTTTCCAGGGCTTGCTATCCTGCCGGATCGGCAGCAGGCAGGCGCGGCCCTCGTCGGCGACGATGAAAATGTGGCTAACCATGCGGGCGTAGGGATCGGCCAGAACATACCATTTCGCAACCGGGAAAAGCCTGATTATATCCCACAAATACTTGACGTTCACGGCGGGAAAGTCTTTCCCCAGGTCATACACCCCGCGCCCGCCATGCTCCTTGTCGGCGGCCATGAATGATTTCACGGCGTCCGCGTCCGGGGCGGGCATTTCAACCGTTTTTCCGGCGTCCAGGGCGTTGAAAACGTGGGCCAGGATTTTGTTATTATCAGCGGCGCGGGCGGCGGCGCGGGCCGGATCGGGGCGGCTCGTCCAGGTTACTTTCATCCCGGCGGGGGCGGCGTTCAGACAATAGGCGCGGTATCCATCCATTGCACAAGTCCGGCCCTGTTCATCCGTCCAGGCGTCGTGCAGGCTTTCGCGGGGCGTTTTCCGCGCGGCGCGGAGCAGGGAATTGAGCACGGCGGCGGCGGTTTTCTCGTTGTATTTCATGGTGTTGGCCTCCTTCAAAATGATTTCGGGGCGTTGCGGTTTTCCGCGACGATCCCGGCGGGATCGTTTCGGCCCGTAACCGGCGGGCCATCATCGGGCGGAATGGTTTTGCGGCGTTACTGTTCCGGCATCGTGTAGCCATGCTGGGCCATGAACTCGGTATAGATTTCATACAGCGCCGGGACGGTCTCTTTGCTTATATCGTTCCGGATCGTGTTCGTGGGGAAGGTATCATACACGGCGCGCAGGGCTTCCAGCGGGGTGAGCTTCAAAAACTTTTCCTTGAACTCCGCCATATCCCGCAGCGCGGCGGCGTTTACATCCTCCAGGACGTAGGGCGGGAGCTTCTTTGCATCGACGTACCAGCGAACCGCGCCGCAATCGTCAATATGGGCGATGGTGGGATAGTCGCCGTGCTCCTCGCGGGCCATGTTGCAAACCGTCGTCCCGTTGCCCAGGCGGCCAAACATGAGATCGTAGGACAGGTTTTTGCGCTGCTGCTTCCGCCACGCTTCCGCCTCGTAGAAGTCTTTGAAGAAGCGGCCATAACCGGCATAATAGAAACTCTTGCCTCCGTCGTAGCTGTGCCACAACTGGACATTGTAGCGGGCATCTTCGGGCGCGTCCGGCTGATAAATCAGCTTCGGCTTGCAGATCGTCTTGTCGGCGTCGGCGCGCTGCTTGTAAATGCAGCCCGTCCAGGTCTGGCAGCTCGTCCCCTGGCAATCCTTCCCGAACCGGGTGCAATCGGGACACATGGCGTTGATGGTGGTTTTCATGGTGTTGGCCTCCTTCAAAATGTTTTTGCGGCGTTGTGTTCGGTGTACCCTGTCCACGTTTGGGATTGTAACACGGTGTACCCCGTTTGTCAACCCCTTTTCGCAATTTTTTT
>JAFUGB010000232.1 GCA_017469605.1 Clostridia bacterium | reverse complement strand
GGCATCAAGGATCCGCGCTGCCGCCAGGTGCTGGAAACGCTCCATGCCCACGGCGCGCCTGAAAGCATCCTTTACCAGGCCCATCCGCACGTGGGGACCGATCGCCTGCCCCAGGCAGTGGCCGGCATCCGCAATGAGATCATTGCCCTGGGCGGACGGGTGATCTTTAACGCCCGCCTTGATTCCCTTGTGATCCGCAATCAGGCTTTGGCCGCCATCCGTTATGTCCAGGCGGGCCAAATTCTTGAGCTTCCCGCCAGGCAGATGATCCTGGCCATCGGTCACAGCGCCCGGGACACCTTTACCGCGCTCCATGACCAGGGGATCCATATGGAACAGAAGCCCTTTTCGGTGGGCGTGCGCATCGAGCATCGCCAGCAATGGATCAACCGCGCCCAGTACGGACGCTTTGCCGATGATCCCTGCCTTGACGCCGCCGAATATCACTTAAACTGCAAGCTGCCCGACGGCAGGGGCGCCTACAGCTTTTGCATGTGCCCCGGCGGCCAGGTGATTGCCGCCGCCAGCGAAACGGGCGGCGTTTGCACCAACGGCATGAGCGTTTATGCCCGGGATGGCGAAAACGCCAATGCAGCCCTGCTGGTGGATGTGCGCACCGATGATTTTCCCTCCGCGCATCCCCTGAGCGGCATGCAGATGCAGCGCGTTTGGGAGCAGCGCGCCTTTGCCGCCGGTGGCCGCAATTACCGCGCCCCGGCCCAGCGCGCGGAGGACCTGCTTCTTGGCCGCGCTTCATCGCGGATCGGTGACGTATCCCCCACTTACCGGCCCGGCGTAACGCTCTGCGACCTGGCCGAGGTTCTTCCGGATTTTGCCTTGCGCGGCATCCGCGCCGCCATCCCCCTGCTGGCCCGCCGCCTGCATGGCTTTGACCATCCCGACGCGATATTGACAGGCATTGAGGCCCGCTCCTCCAGCCCTGTCCGCATTCCCCGGAACGCCGGGCTGGAATGCAGCATCGCGGGCATTTACCCCGCGGGTGAAGGCGCGGGATACGCCGGCGGCATCATGAGCGCCGCCGTGGACGGCCTGCGCGCCGCCGAAGCGGTATATAAAAAAGAGACAACCTGAGCCCTGACCCCTGGAGGTTTCGCATGCAAACACCCACCAATGATCAAAACAATCCCTACGAACAGCAGGGATTTACCTCTGTTCCCCCGGCCTTCCCGCCGGAACCGGAGCAGCCCTATTTTGCCCCCCAGCAGCCCCAGATTCCGGTACAGCAGCAGGTGGGGCCCGGCATGCCCCCTCCCTACGCGCCGCAGCAGAATCCATACAGCGGCTATCAGCAGCCGGAGCCGCAGCCTTACGCCCCGCAAAGCGAGTACGCGCATGACGCTTACATGCCCCAGGAGCCCCTGCCCTTCCAGAATACACAGATGCCTTACCGCGCGCCGCGGACAAGCAATTATAACCGCATCAATATCATTCTGGGCCTGGTCATCGCCGCGCTGGTGGTGGTGCTGGGCGCGGTGGCCGTTTCCCAGATGTTCAGCCGCAGGCAGAATCGCACAGCCGTGGTCAGCGCCGGCACGCTGGGCTCCAGCTATACCGGCGACGCCGTGCTGGTGCGCAATGAGGTAATGTTCACCCAGGAGGGGATTTCCCAGATAGAGTATATTGCCACCGAGGGCGCGCTGGTGCGCCGGGGCGAGAAGGTTTGCACGGTGTATACCAGCGGGTTCAGCAACAAGGAATGGACCACGCTGAATAATTATCGGACCCAGATCAAGGAATACCAGAAATCGCTGCTGGCCGCCACCAACGTGGAAACCGACGGCCAGCTCAAGCGCCTGAACAGCGCCGTGCTGACCCGCGCCCTGGAAACCCAGCAGATGGTGCAGAGCCAGTCCGGCAACCTGATTAACCAGGAAAACCTGCTGACCGCCGATATTGGCGAACGCTCCTACTACCTGAAGCAAAAATACGCCGATGACCAGAAGCTGAACCGCCTGTATGACGATGAAAAAACCCAGCTCCAGCGCATCGAAACCTGGACAAAGCCCTTCGCCGCGGGCGATACCGGCATTGTCAGCTTCTACACCGACGGATTTGAGCGCGTGCTCAATAACAACACCTACGAGCAGTTTTCGCCCTCCGAGGTGCGGCAGATGTACAAGGGGCTTGTGCCCGGCTCAGCGGCCCTGGGCCGCAACGAGGTGCCTGTATACCGCATTGTGCGCCAGGGCAGCTATACCGTGCTGATGCTGTGCGATGATCCCACCTGGACCCCCACGGTGGGCGCGTCCTACGAGCTGCTGCTGGAAAGCTTTGACAACACCCGGGTATCGGCCACGGTGGAATCCATCACCCGGTCCGAGGGAGAATTGCTGCTTCGGCTGTCCATCCACAGCGAGGTTGCCCCGGTGCTGTATATCCGCTCCTGCCATGTGCAGCTTTCGGAGAGCATTTACAGCCTGACCGTGCCGGCCGATTCGCTGACCGACGACGCAGGACAGATCGGCGTGGTGGTGGTGCAGCCCGACGGCAATTACTTCCTGCCCGTGGAGGTGATCAGCCAGGACAGCCGGGAGGCCCATATCGTTCCGCTGCTCAACAATATCCTGTCGGAGGGTTCTGTGATCCTGGTATTCTGATAAAAACCTGTTGCAATTTACATATTTTTTGTATATAATGATTAAGATATCATGAAGTTTTAATGGGTGGAACCGGCGTTTTCGCCCTTTCAACGGGAGGATGGAATGGCTTTTCGTGATTTTACCAGGGGGATCAAAAATTTCTTTGGCCCCAATAATCGTTTTTTCAACGGCGCCCGTGAGGAAGATCAGCCTGCCGACACTTACTACAGCCAGCAGGAGGCGCCTGAAATGCCCTTTGCCGCGCCGCAGCAGGGCTATCAGCCGTCCCAGGAAAGCTATTATAACCAACAGCAGTCATTCCAGCAGGCGCCCTATCAGCAGATGCCCTATCAGCAGCCTGTGCAGGCATATCAGCAGCCGCAGACTTATCAGCAGGGCTACCAGCAGCCGCAGGCTTATCGCACGCAGGCTGGCTACCAGCAGCCCCCGCAGCAGAGCTATGCCGGCGCCTTTCAGCAGCAGACAGTGAACCAGGCGTATGTGCCGCCCCGCAACCGTCGGGCCGCCCAGCACGCCCAAGCCCAGGAAAACGTGGTGCCTTTCCCCGGCGCCTCCGCCGCTGCCCAGCCGCCCGTTTCTCCCCAGCAAACGGCCGCGCCCCAGCAGCAGGCCAATGAGCAAAAAAAGCCCTCTGCCTGTGTGATCAACGTGCGCAACATCAGCGATTGCCGCAGCGCCATTGGCATCCTGCGCACCGGCGACTGCGTGATTGCCGTTATCGACAGCATTGCCGATCAGTCCGAAGTGCGCCGGTACGTGGATACCCTGAATGGCGCCTGCTTCTCCCTGGGCTGCACCATGACCCGCACCTCCTCCCGGGTGGGCGTTTATTTTCTGGCCCCCCAGGGCATGCAGGTGCTGACCGACCAGACCACCACCCAGATGAACGCCCAGTCCCGGGCGCCCCAGCGGCCCCGCAGCGCGCAGCCCGTATTCCAGACGGCCTATGCCGCGCCGCAGACCTTTGCCCAGCACCCATCCTACAATCAGTATGCCGCACCCCAGCAGCAGGCGGCTTATACCCAGCCGCCGCAGCAATACGCGCCCCAGCAGCCCCAGGCGGCCTTTACCGCCCAGGAGCCTGTCCAGGGCTATGCCGCGCCTGAGCAAGAGCCCCAGGATTACGTCCAGGACGCCATCAACTAACCGAAAGGAGCCGTTCCTATGCCCATCACCGTGCCGATGATCGAAGAAAAGGAATTTAAAACCAAGGTTCGCGGATACGATCCCGTGGAAGTGGACGAATTCCTGGATGAAATCTGTGATGAAATGATCGTGATGCAGGAGGAAATTGCCCGCCTGCAGGCACAATTGGCCCAGACCAAGCGCGATCTGGCATATGTTCAGCCCGCTCCCCAGCGTCCCGCGCCGGCGCCGGCGCCTGTGCAGGATGTATCCGAAAGCGCCCAGAAGCTGATGGCCAACGCCCAGCGCCTGTATGATGAAACCATCGCCCAGGCCAAGGAGGAGGCCGCGGCCATCGTGGCAAAGGCCCAGGGCAGCGTCAGCAGCGAACTGACCGAGGAAAAAGCGGCGCTGGAGCAGCAGGTCAGCGATATGCACGTGAACGCAAAAGCCTATCGTGATAAGATCATCGGGCTGATGGATGAACTGCGTTCCATGCTGGACGCTGCCGATCTGGACTGATAATACGCCAATACATGGGCAGGAATAAGGGCAAAATGCCATTCCTGCCCTTTTCTTTACCGAGGAAAAGGAGCGAAACATGAACGAAAACGCACTGCCAGTCGGGGAAAACCTGGCAGAACAGGTGGATCATTATTTTGGCCGATCAATGGATGTGCTGACCGATATCTATCACCAGCTGCCCACGCTGGTGGTGCGGCTGATCATGGCGGGCATCGCCATTGTGGCGGGCATGCTGCTGCTGCGCCTGATGCGCAAGCTGATCAACCGTAAAAGCACCAAAAAGGGCAACAAGGCCAACCACACCATCAAACAGGCTGAAACCGTGCGCTCGCTGACCAACAGCGTGGTTTCCTATCTAATGTACTTTTTTATGGCGCTGGTGGTGCTGCGCATATTCGGCATCGATCTTACCTCGCTGCTGGCTGTAGCCGGCATCGGCAGCATTGCCATCGGCTTTGGGGCGCAGACGCTGGTAAAGGATATCATCAGCGGCTTGTTTCTCTGGACCGAAGGCAACCTGAACGTGGGCGATGTGGTGACCATCGCCGGGTATAACGGGCGCATTGAAAGCCTGAGCCTGCGCACAACCACGCTGCGCGGCACCGATGGCAGCCTGTATGCCGTGCCCAACGGCGATATCCGTACCGTGG
>JAFUGB010000231.1 GCA_017469605.1 Clostridia bacterium | reverse complement strand
TCCGCCATACCATCCGCCTGGTTTGCGGCTTCAACGAGGAAGCCGGCATGAAGGATGTGGAGCATTATCTCGCGCATCATACGCCGCCGGAATACACGCTGGTATGCGACGGCGGCTGGG
Organism: Clostridia bacterium; assembly: GCA_017469605.1. Taxonomy (GTDB): domain Bacteria; phylum Bacillota; class Clostridia; order Christensenellales; family Aristaeellaceae; genus SFMI01. Next base: position 1,648 of record JAFUGB010000231.1, on the reverse strand, counting down.
CTATGTGTATCGGTGAAAAGGGTATCCTCAACGCCGATCTGGTGCGGCCCCTGCAGGACGGCAACCTGATCTCACTGCAGGCAGGTACGGCACACAACGCGGTACCGGGCAGCGCCGAGGCCGTACTCAGCGGCGCCGATGCCGCAGCGCTGACGGAGCTGGCGCGCCAGTATCCCGGCATCACGGTTCAGGCCGAGGATGCGCTCGTGCGGATCGTTTCGGAGGGTCAGGCAGCCCACGCAGCCTTCCCCTGGAGCGGAAAGAATGCCATCCATCCGCTGATGCGTTTTCTGGCAGACAGCGGCGCCGTGCATGGCGATGCGGGCGCAGCCGTCAAGGAGCTCAGCGCACTGTTCAGTGATGATTACGGCTCCGGTCTTGGCATTGCCTTTGAAGACGAACAATCGGGAAAAACCACCTGCGTAGACAGTGTGCTGCAGGGTACGGTGGAGCAGATCCGGCTGCATATCGACTGTCGGTTTGCCGTGACGCAGTCGGGGGATCAACTGACGGCGCAGCTGCAAAGGGCTTGCGCTGCGCACAGCATATCTCTGGAGAACCTGACCAGCAGCAACCCGCGCTATACTGATCCCCAAGCGCCCATTACGAAGATGCTGCTGGACACTGTGCATGAATTCCTTGGCGATGAATATGAGCCCTACACCATGGGCGGCGGTACGCACGCCCGCAAGTTCCCCAACGCCTTGCCTTATGGGCCGGGCGGCATCAGGATTGAAAACCCCTTCGGCTTCCCCCATGGGATCGACGAAGCAGTTTCCATTGAGTCCCTGCTCATGTCCATGAGCACCTATGCTGTTGCTTTGAAGCGGTTGGACGAGGCATTGCCTGTCTAAGCGTTTTAAATAATAAAAAATGGAGGAAGAAAACATGAAACACCTTCAGCGAATCCTGACCCTCGCCCTGGCTGTTTGCCTGATTTTGACCACCTTTGGCTCCAGCGCTGCCGCTGAGGCTGAAAAGGTCGTCGTCCTGGGCAATACCGCTGCCTGGGAAGCCCTGCATCCCCTCTCTTCCAACCGCGATCAGCATGTTGCGTTCCTGTACCCGATCTACGAATCCTGGGTCACCCTGACCAACAAAGGCGAGGTATTGCCCCGTCTGTTCGACAGCTGGGAGCAGGATGCGGAGAATCCCCGCGTCCTGGTATGCCACCTGAACGAAAAGGCCACCTGGTCTGACGGCGAACCCATCACCGCAGCGGACATCGAGTTCACCATGCGGGTCGTTACCGATCCCGAGCTTCCCCTCACCACCCGAACCGTTGGCGGTAACTTTGTGGGCACCGATGCCACCGGTGTGCGCATTGAGGGGGAGGAATTTGGCGTGAAAGCGCTGGATGAGCACAACGTGCGCTTGCAGTTCAAGGACAACCAGCCCGCTACTCCCCTGGCGCTGCTGTATGGCCTGCGCTATACCTATACCCTGCCCGAGCACATCCTCAAGGACGTGCCCATCGCCAGCCTGCCTACTGATCCCTTCTGGGAGAATCCTGTCACCTCCGGCGCTTTTACCGTGGGCGGCATCATCTCCGGCGAGCGCATTGAATATATCGCCCGTGACGATTATTACCTTGGCCGTCCCCAGATGGATCGCCTGGTGATCCGCGTGATCCCCGCCGACGGCCTGC
>JAFUGB010000230.1 GCA_017469605.1 Clostridia bacterium | reverse complement strand
TTAAAACCGGGAATTGCGGAGGAGGAAACGCCAGGGCCTGCTTTTCGCTGTGCGCAAAGCGCACAGCCTGCGCTGCCCGGGAGCCGATCTTTGCGTTCCCCTTCCTCCTTGCGATTGCCGCTTTTACGCCGACAAACGCGGACTCCTTTCTTGGGCTTCCAGGAAAGTACGCCTCTGTTCATCCCCTTCTGATCAAGAGACCTGTATTTCATCAGGCCGCGGATTATAGCCCCACCGCGCGCAGCGCCTGGTCCAGGTCGCCAATGATGTCCTCGGGCTCCTCCAGGCCCACGCTGAAGCGGATGAAGCCCTTGCGGAACTGCTCGGGATACAGCAGGATGCGCTCATCATAGCTGGGTTGGGGGAAGATCAGGCTTTCATCATGGCCCAGGGACACCGCAAAGGTGATCACCCGGAGGGCGGCGCAGAAGCGTTCCACCGTTTTGTCGTCGGCGGCCACGCCAAAGGAGATGACGCCGCCGTAACCGTTTTTCATCTGCCGCTTGGCCAGCGCATGGCCCGGATGGCTGGGAAGGCCGGGATAGGATACAAAGGTGATGTTTGTCCGCCGCTCCAGCCATTCGGCTACGGCCTGGGTGCATTGGTTGATGCGCTGCATCCGCAGCGGGAAGGTGACCGAGCCGCGGAAAATCTGCCAGGCGTTGAAGGGGCTGATGACCGCGCCCACGTTGACCTGGGCCTCATAGCGAATGCGCTCCATGGTTTCTATATCGTTGGAAATGATGGCGCCGCCCTGGGCATCGCCGTGGCCGTTGACGAATTTGGTCAGCGCTTCCACCACAAAATCGGCTCCCAGATCCAGCGGCCGCTGGTTGAGCGGCGAGGCAAAGGTGTTATCCACCGACAAAAGCGCGCCGTTGGCATGGGCAATTTCAGCGATGGCCGCGATATCGGTGACGCCCACGGTGGGGTTATCCGGCGTTTCAATGTGCACCAGCCGCGTGCCCGGCGTGATGGCCGCCTTTACGGCTTCCAGGTCCGTCATATCCACCATCACGGTATCCACGCCAAATTTTCTGTTGAACAGCTCATGGAACATCCGGTACACCGCCATGTAGCTGACGTTGGGGTACAGCACCCGGTCGCCGGACTTGAGCAGCGTCCAGAACAGCGCGTGCAGCGCGCCCACGCCGCTGGCCAGCACGATGGCGTCGTCGGCCCCGTGAAGGGCGGCGATTTTTTCTTCCAGCCAGTGCTGGTTGGGATTGCCGTTGCGGGCGTACATCAGCAGGTCGGTGGAGGAATAGTTCACCTGGCTCAGGTCGTCGGGCAGCTTATAGCTGTTGGCCATGTGCAGCGGCCGGCGCACGGCGCCCGTGCCCTCATCGTAATCGGTGCCGGTGTGCACCGCCTGGGTATACATGCCGTAATCGCTGAATTTGTTTTCCTTTTTGGCCATGGGTTTTTCTCCTTTCAAAAGACCGATTGGAGGGGGGTTAATACCAGACATGGACGCGCTTTTGGATACATGCTTCAATTGCCGGCGCGTCATGACTGCGTGCCGCTTTGCATAAAGGAAGGGCGATCCGTCCGCACGGACCGCCCTGAAATATCAGCCGGCCTTATTCCAGGCGAACGCAAGGCATTGAAAGCCCGCCGCGTGTGTGCAGGCTGTCCCGGCACATCTGGAATAAAACAAAACGGCTGAACATGGATTGCACCCTCGTCTGTCAGATTGACTGCATTATAAAACTTGTTTGCCTATATGTCAAATAGGTAAAATGTATGCCGGCCTATAGTTTTTTCCAATAGGCCGGGCCCCGGCCGCGCTGTACAGGCACGGCGCTTTTATTATTGCCGAAAGCGGGCAATCTATCGGGGGAGGGGCGGCCGGCGCAGGCGGCGCTCATCCGGAAACTTTTTGTGGTTTGAACAGCGGAATTAATTCCGGAAATATGGTAAACTGATTGTGCATCAAGGGAGGTGTATGTATGACACAGGTCAATCTTCGCAAGGCGGCCATTATCGGCTGCGGGTTTGTGGGCGCGGCGACGGCCTTCGCGCTGATGCAGAGCGGGCTGTTTTCAGAGCTTGTGCTTTTGGATGCCAACCGGCAGAAGGCTGAGGGCGAAGCGCTGGATATCAGCCATGGCCTGCCCTTCGCCCGGCCCATGGATATCCACGCGGGCAGCTATGACGATATGGCCGACGCGGCGGTGGTGATCGTTACGGCCGGAGCCAACCAGAAGCCGGGGGAAACCCGCATCGACCTGGTAAAAAAGAACGTGGCCATCTTTCAATCCATCATGGCCGAGATCAGGCCCCGGGATTTCGGAGGTATCCTGCTGGTGGTGGCCAATCCGGTGGATATATTGACGCAGACGGCGCTGAAATATTCCGGACTGCCCGAAAGCCGGGTGATGGGGTCGGGCACGGTGCTGGATACCGCCCGGCTGAAATACCTGCTGGGCGAGCATTTGCGGGTGGACAGCCGCAGCGTGCATGCCTTTATCATCGGTGAGCATGGCGACAGCGAGATCGCCGTCTGGTCCAGCGCCAACGTATCGGGCATCCCCATCCATGATTTCTGCGAAATGCGCGGCTATTATAATCACCGGGAAGCCATGCAGCGCATCGCCTCGGGCGTCAAAAACAGCGCTTATGAGATCATCGAGAAAAAACAGGCCACCTACTACGGGGTGGCCATGGCGGTGCGCCGCATCTGCGAGGCCATTATCCGGGATGAAAAATCCATCCTGCCGGTGAGCGGCATGCTGCACGGGCAGTTTGGCGTGGACGGCGTGGCGCTGAGCATGCCCGCCATCGTGGGAAAGGACGGCATTGAGGGCCATGTACCCATTCAGCTGAACGACGCCGAGGCCCAGGCGCTCCGCCAGTCGGCGGACAAGCTGCGCGGTATCGCTGCGGCGGAGATATGACGCCGAGCGAAAAAAAGCAGGACGGATCGCGCTGCTCCACAGGCTTTCTCCTGGCGGCGTACACGCCGCCGCCCCGGCTGCATTCATTGGCGCACTTTGTTTTCTTTTCTGTCCTGCGAAATGATGAATGCGGCCCATTCAACCATTCCGGGCTGATAGCGATGGGTTAACGCAATCAGGGGAACGAATTGCTCCGTTCCCCTGATTTTTTGGCGGTTTATTTATTTGATATTCGCGTACTTGTCCCGGGCCACATAAGTGGTATGCAGCAGGTGATGGGCCTTATGGCCGCCGGCTTCGCCCAGGTAATCGCTATAGAGGACCTTCAGCTCCTCGTTATCCTGGCTCTTGCGGCGGTCCTGGCCCGCGTCCTCGCCGTACAGCGCCTTGGCGCGTTCGGCGGACACGTTGACGCCCATACGCACATCGCTCTTCACGATGGGCTGGCCGCCGCCGGTGACGCAGCCGCCGGGGCAGCACATGACCTCGATGAACTCATACTTCTTTTCGCCGCTGCGGATGCTGTCCAGCAGCTGCTGGGCGTTGGCGGTGCCATGGGCAACAGCCACGTTCAGCTTTTTGCCGTCCAGGTCGATTTCGGCTTCCTTCACGCCCTGCAGGCCGCGCACGGCATGGAATTCCACTTCCTTCAGTTCCTTGCCGGTGACCGCTTCATAGGCAAAGCGCAGGGCGGCTTCCATCACGCCGCCGGTGGCGCCGAAGATGACGCCCGCGCCGGTGCTTTCGCCCAGCAGGCTGTCAAAGTCCTCATCGGGCAGATTGGCAAAATCGATACCCGCCTGGCGGATCATCCTGGCCAGCTCGCGGGTGGTGATCACCTCATCCACATCCTGCAGGCCGCTGTTGGACAGCTCTTCACGGCTGGCTTCAAACTTCTTGGCGGTGCAGGGCAAGACGCAGACCACGGCGATATCCTTGGGATCAATGCCGGCCTTTTCGGCGTAGTAGCTCTTGATCACAGCGCCCAGCATTTCGTGGGGGCTCTTGCAGCTGGACAGGTTGGGGATAAAGTCGGCGTCATAGGTTTCGCAGTATTTGACCCAGCCGGGAGAACAGCTGGTGATCATGGGCAGCGCGCCGCCGTTGGTCAGCCGCTGCACCAGCTCGGTGCCTTCCTCCATGATGGTCAGATCGGCGCCGAAATCGGTATCGAACACCTTGTCAAAGCCCAGACGGCGCAGGGCGGCGGCCCTTGTGCCGGTGACGGAGGTGCCCATGGGAAGGCCGAATTCCTCGCCCAGGGCGGCGCGCACGGCGGGAGCGGTTTGCACCACCACGTGCTTGGGGCCGGCGATCAGGGCATCCACGGCCTTGATGCCGTCCTTTTCCCGCAGGGCGCCCACGGGGCAGGCCACGATGCACTGGCCGCAGCCCACGCAGCCGGTATCGGCCAGGCTGACCTTCCAGGGGCTTTCGATGGCGGTATTGAAGCCGCGGCGCACAGCGCCAATCACGCCCACATTCTGCTGGTTATGGCAGGCGGCCACGCAGCGGCGGCACAGCACGCACTTGTTGTTGTCGCGTACCACGCAGGGGCTGGCGTCGTCAATATCGTAATGGTTCACGCCGCCGGCGAAGCGGTTATCCTCTTCAATGCCCAGGTCGCGGCACAGATCCTGCAATTCGCAGTTGTTGTTGCGGGAGCAGGACAGGCACTTGCGGTCGTGGATGCTGAGCAGCAGCTCCACCACGGTTTTGCGGGCCTGGCGCACGGCGGGCGTATTGGTTTTTACCACCATGCCTTCGGACACGGGGTATACGCAGGCAGCCTGCAGCGCGCGGGCGCCCACATCCACAACGCAGACGCGGCAGGCGCCGATCTGGTTGACATCCTTGAGGTAACACAGCGTGGGAATGTGAATATTGGCCTGGCGGGCAGCTTCCAGCACGGTGCTGCCGGCGGGCACGGACACCTGCACGCCGTCAATTGTCAAATTGATCATGTTTTCCATACAGCTGTCCTCCTATTACTGACGGGAGATGGCGCCGAAGCGGCACTTCTCCATGCAAGCGCCGCACTTGAGGCACTTGGCGGGATCAATCACATGCGCTTCCTTCACCTTGCCCTCGATGGCGTTGCCGGGGCAGACGCGGGCGCAGGCCGTGCATCCACGGCACTTATCGGGATCGATCTTGTACTGCAGCAGGGCCTTGCAATGATGGGCCGGGCACACATGATCGCGGATATGGGCTTCATATTCGTTGCGGAAGAATTTAAGGGTGGCCAGCACGGGGTTGGGGGCGGTCTGGCCCAGGCCGCACAGGGCGGTGGACTTGATGCCGTTGGCAAGCTCTTCCAGCTTGTCGATATCCTCCATTTCGCCCTTGCCTTCCACGATGCGGTTCAGGATCTCCAGCATGCGGCGGGTACCCACACGGCAGGGGGTGCACTTGCCGCAGCTTTCATCCACGGTGAACTCCAGGAAGAAGCGGGCGATATCCTCCATGCAGTCGTCCTCGTCCATG
>JAFUGB010000018.1 GCA_017469605.1 Clostridia bacterium | reverse complement strand
TGATATCGTTTCTCTTTGCGATTGCTGCTTTTACGGCGACAAACGCAGCCCTTTCTGGTTCTCTTTCGGGCTCCGAAAGAGAACGCCCCCCGTTCGTATCCCTTCCCTGACAAATTTGTATTTTTCTTGCACATATGGTAAAATAAGTTGTCCATCATAAAAGCGGGAGGTGTGCTATGCGCGTTGCGTTGCTTAACGATTCTTTTCCGCCGGTGATTGACGGGGTCGCCAACGTTGTGGTAAATTACGGGACCGTGCTGCAAAAAATGGGGCACGAGCCCCTGGTGGCCGTGCCCGATTATCCCGACGTGCATGATGATTATCCCTTTCCCGTGCTGCGCTACCGCAGCCTGGATACTACCAAGCTGTTCGGCTATCGGGCGGGCTATCCCTTCAGCGCCGCCGCCATTGATGCATTGCAGGCGTTCCAGCCCGAGATCATCCATTCCCATTGCCCGGTGGCCTCCAATCTGCTGGCCCGCACGGTTCGGGAGGGACTGCGTGTGCCTGTGGTATTTACCTACCACACCAAGTTTGATATCGATATCCGCACCGCTGTGCGCGGGCACCTGCTGCAAAACGAGCTGATCGCCGCCCTGGTGCGCAACGTGCAGGCGTGTGACGAGGTATGGACTGTAAGCCGCGGCGCGGGGGAAAACCTGCGTTCCATCGGCTACGAGGGGGATTACATCGTCATGGAAAACGGCGTGGATATGCCCCGGGGCCGCGCCGGGGAAGCCATGATCCAAAGGGTGGATGAAATGTGCGGCCTGCAGCCTGGCGTGCCGGTCTTCCTGTTTGCCGGGCGGCTGCGCTGGTACAAGGGCATCCGGCATATCGTGGAGGGATTGGCCAAGGCCATGAGGGCCGGGGCCGATTTCCGCATGATTTTTGTGGGGGATGGCACCGACCGCCAGGCCATAGAAACGCTGTGCGCCCAGGCGTATATCATGCCCAAGTGCGTTTTCATCGGCGCGGTGCAGGATCGGGAGCTGCTGCGGGCCTTCTACAGCCGGGCCGACCTGTTCCTGTTCCCTTCCACCTTTGATACCAACGGCATTGTGGTGCGCGAGGCGGCGGCCTGCGGTCTGGGCGCGCTGCTGGTGCGGGGAAGCTGCGCCGCCGAGGGCGTCACCGACGGCCGCAACGGCCTGCTCATGGAGGAAAACGCCGACGACCTGTGCCGCAAGGTGCTCTTTGCCTGCGCCCATATGGACGAGGTCCGCCGCATTGGCGAAAAGGCCCAGGAGGAGCTGTACATCAGCTGGGATACGGCGGTGGCCCGGGCCCAGGAACGCTATCGGGCGGTCATTGAAAACAGCCGCAGCCAGCCCGCGCCCCACAGGCGCGACCTGTTCCCGCTGGTATCGGACTGGGTGGAAATGGTGAACCGCACCCGGGAAATCAGCCAGCAGGTCATCGATATGCTGCGGTAAAGGGAAAAAATCCAACATTAATTTTCAAAAAAACATCATAAAAACAATACTGTTTATATTTAATTAATATAGATATAGTATAACAAAATAGCACCTTTCTCAAAAGGAAAGGGGCTGCGGGTCCGTGTGCAAGCCTCTCCGCGCACGGCCCGTATTTTTTATGCAATCAGGGATCAAAGCCTGCGCATGCCGCCCACCCAGGCCCCGTGCACTTGGCAGTCCGGGCCCAGCAGCAGGATATCGGCATCCTTGCCGGCCGCCAGCGAGCCCTTGCGGCCGCCCATGCCAATGGACTGTGCCGGGCTCAGCGAGGCGCAGCGAACGGCCTCATGCATGGGGGCGCCGGTGTGATCGCGGTAATTGCGCACGGCGTCGTTCATCCGGAGCACGCTGCCCGCGATGGTGCCGTCGGCCAGGCGGCATTCGATGCCGTGCACAAAGATGGGCTGGCCGCCCAGGTCATACTGGCCATCGGCCAGGCCGCCCGCCCGGGTGCAGTCGGTGATCAGCACCAGCTTTTCGGCCTTGCACCGGCGCAGCACGGTAAACACGGCGGGATGCACATGGAAGGTATCGGCAATCAGCTCACAGTAAGCGTCGCTGGCCAGCGCCGCGCCCACCGCGCCGGGCGCGCGGTGGCTCAGGCCGGTCATGGCGTTGAAGGTATGGGTAAAATGATCGGCCCCGGCCGCGAGGCCCTCCATGGCCTGAGCGTAGGTGGCGTCGGTATGTCCGATGGTCACGCGCATGCTTTCCCGCAGCGCCCGGATGCAGCTGAGCGCCCCGGGCATTTCGGGCGCCAGGGTCACCAGGCGGATGATGTCCTTGTGCCGCAGCAGTCTTTCGGCGTCCGGGGCCAGGATGGCGCTTTCGGCCTGGGCGCCTTTTTTATGGGGATTGATGAAGGGCCCTTCGGCGTGGCAGCCCAGGGCCTGGGCGCCGTCAAAGGCCTCCCCGGCGCTCTCGCCCATAAAGGAGCGGATGGCGGCAAAGGCCGCTTCCAGCTGCGCCCAGGGCACCGTCATGGTGGTGGGCAGGAAGCTGGTAACGCCGTTTTTCAGGATGCCCCGGGCCATTTTGCGCAGGCCGCCGATATCGCCGTCCGAGGTGTCGGCCCCCAGGTATCCGTGAATGTGCACGTCCACAAAGCCCGGGGATACATAGAGCCCCTGGGCGTCAATGATTTCGCACCCCGTGGGCGGCGCGTCGCGGACATCCAGGATTTTTTGATCAAATACCAGGGCTTTGCCGCTGATTTCGGCTTCGGGCAGCAGGATTTTTCCGTTGACAATGGCTTTCATGGACAGTTTCCTCCGCACATGGATGGGCAGGCGGCGCAGCCGCCCTCGCCGGTTTCGCGCAGGGCAGAAGGCAGGGCATCCCCTACCTGGCGCATGGCGTCGATCACTTCATCGCAGGGGATGGGGCAGCCAATGCCCGCCAGCGCCATATCCGCCGCCGAAAGGGCCACCGATACCGCGCCCACATTGCGGAACACGCAGGGCACCTCCACCAGGCCGTGTACAGGATCGCATACCAGGCCCATCAGGTTCATCAGCGCGAAGGAGCAGGCGTCGGCCTGTTGGGCGGGTGTGCCGCCCCGCAGGAACACGATGGCCGCCGCCGCCATGCCCGCGGCGCTGCCGCACTCGGCCTGGCAGCCGCCCTGGGCCCCGGATATGCTGGCCCGGTTGGCAATGACCAGCCCCAGGGCCCCGGCCACGTACAGGGCGTCCACCAGCTGGGCG
>JAFUGB010000229.1 GCA_017469605.1 Clostridia bacterium | reverse complement strand
GGGCTCTTTTGCCAATATAAAAGAGACTGCTGCACTTTTTTCTTTGTGCAACAGCCCCCATTTTCATACGGGGAAAAGGTTGAAAATTCATTTACTTTCACACTTTAATGTGTTAATATAATAACAGAAAAAACAGAGAGGAAGGCTGAAGACGATGAAAGGATCAAAAAAGGAACGCAGCATTGCCCTGTACAAGGCAATCCTTGCGCTGAAAGATCTGGATGAATGTTGTCGTTTTTTTGATGATCTTTGCACGCCGGGCGAGCTGCGCAGCATGGAACAGCGCTATGATGTGGCCACTTATCTCTTACAGGACCAGGTCTATCTGGAAATCCTGGAAAAAACCGGCGCCAGCAGCGCCACCATCAGCCGCGTACGCCGCAATATTTTGGACAATTCATCCGCCGGCATGATGCGCCAGGTCATTTTGCGCCAGGGGTTAGCCAGCCCGGAGAAACAGCCTGAATAAATCCTTAACATTGAGAAAGGTTGAAACGATGGAGCGCTATTATCAACCCGAAATAGAAACCGCCTCCCGGGAACAGATCAAAGCCTGGCAGGATGAGCGGCTGGCAGCGCAGGTGCGCCATGTATGGGAAAACGTTCCCTATTACCGTAAAAAGATGGAAGAAAAGGGAATAACGCCAGACGACATCAAAGGGACAGAGGACCTGCATAAATTGCCCTTTATCAGCAAGGCTGATCTGCGGAATGCCTATCCTCACGGTCTGCTGGGCGCACCGCTGAAGGATTGCGTACGCATCCAGTCCACCAGCGGCACCACAGGCAAGCGTGTGGTGGCCTTTTACACCCAGGCTGATATTGATCTTTGGGAGGATTGCTGCGCCCGGGCCATCGTGGCCGCCGGCGGCACCGATACAGATGTTTGCCAGGTATCCTACGGTTACGGCCTTTTCACCGGCGGGCCCGGACTCAATGGCGGCAGTCACAAGGTAGGCTGCCTGACCATCCCCACATCCAGCGGCAATACCGAACGGCAAATCATGTTTATCCGTGATTTGAACGCCACAATCCTGTGCTGCACGCCCTCTTACGCGGCGTATATTGGCGAAACCATGAAGGAAATGGGACTAACGCCCGACCAGATCCCGCTGAAGGCCGGAATATTTGGCGCGGAAGCCTGGAGCGAGGAGATGCGGCAGAGCATTCAGGATACGCTGGGTATCAAAGCTTATGATATTTACGGCTTAACCGAGCTCAGTGGGCCAGGCGTATCCTTTGAGTGCTCCGCACAAACCGGCATGCATATCAACGAGGATCACTTTATTGCCGAAATTATCAATCCCGAGACCGGCGAGGTGCTCCCGGACGGCCAGCAAGGTGAGCTTGTCTTCACCGCCATTACCAAAAAGGCCTTTCCCCTGCTGCGGTATCGCACCCGGGATATCTGCGTGCTCAGTCATGAAAAATGTCCATGCGGCCGCACCCATGTGAAAATGAGCAAGCCCATGGGCCGCACCGACGATATGCTGATCATCCGCGGCGTCAATGTATTCCCCTCCCAGATTGAAACCGTACTGCTCAATCAGGGCTATCCCGCCAATTACCAAATCATTGTGGACCGCGTCCGCAATACCGATACGCTGGATGTGCAGGTGGAAATGACGACCGAGATGTTCACCGACAGCATGGGTGAAATTG
>JAFUGB010000228.1 GCA_017469605.1 Clostridia bacterium | reverse complement strand
TGTTTTTTGAGTTATAATCGGGTATAATGGGTAAGCTACAGGGAGGTGAGTTCATGCGTTATCTGCGCCGTCTGGTATGGTATATCGCGTCCAGGCTTTTTATCCTGCTGATCCTGCTCGGCGTGCTGACCGTCACATTCTATTACGCCATGAACGCCACCAATATTTACGTGATCATCAAGGATGGCATGGCCCGTCGGGCGCAGGTGATCATGATGAATGCGTCCGTTTCCTCCCTGGATCAGTATTTTACCGCCGCGTGGATCGAACGGGACGAGTCGCTGCAAAGCGCAGTGAGCGGCACGGGGCCTTATCAGAACGTAAGCGTCACGGGCTTTGATCACCGCATATCGCTGAAACGGGTATGGTGCTGGTCCTGGGAGGACAGCGCCACAGCCACCGTGACCGAGCGCATCCCCTCCATTGACGGAAAATCCGTCAACGGCAGCGTGCCGGCCTGGCCGGAGGGAACGTACACTATGCTTCTCACCCGGGAAAGCGGCAACTGGAAAATACGCAATATAACAGCAGCGGAGCAAACGACCCCATGAAAACGCCCATCCTTGCCCTGGCCCCCATGGCAGGCATCACCGATTGGCCCATGCGCACGCTGTGCGCGGAGCAGGGCTGCGGAAGCACCACCACCGAAATGGTCAGCGCCCAGGGCTTTTTGCAGGCGCCGAACACGCTGAATGTATATAAATACCTGCTGGCCGTTCATCCGGACGAGCCCAGGCCCAAGGTGCAGATTTTCGGGCATGAAACGGGCTATATGGCCGAGGCTGCCGCAAGACTCAGCGATACCGGCCTGTTTTCCGGCGTAGATATCAACATGGGCTGTCCCGCTCAGAAGGTGGTCACCTCGGGCTCAGGCAGCGCGCTGATGCGCGATTTATCCCAATGCGCCGCCATTATCGGCGCGGTGCGGAAAGCCACCGATCTGCCCCTCAGCGTCAAAATGCGTTTGGGCTGGGACGACGCCCACATCAACGCCGTGGAACTGGCGCAAATCGCCCAGGACCTTGGGGCCGATCTGATCACAGTGCACGGGCGTACCCGTATGCAACAATACGCCGGCAGCGCCAACTGGCTTGAAATCGCCAAAGTCAAAGCGGCCGTTTCCATTCCCGTACTGTGCAACGGCGATATTGATTCGGCGCAATCCGCCCTGAAAGCGCTGGAGGTCACAGGCTGCGACGGCGTGGCCATCGCCCGGGGCGCGCTGGGCAATCCCTTTGTTTTTGCCGAAATTTCCGCGGCGCTGCGCAAGGAAGCGTATATTCCGCCCACCGACGACGAAGTAGTGGCCACCGCCATCCGGCATGGCCAGATGATGCTGGCGTGGAAGGGCGAGCACAGTGCCGTACTGGAAATGCGCAAGCACCTGTGCTGGTATATCCACGGCAAGCGCGGCGCGGCCCGGTTGCGCACCCGCATCACGGCAGCCGATACCATGCAGGAAGTGTTCGACCTGCTGGCGCAGTTTGCCGCTTTGCAAAAAAGCGCGGATTAATTCCTTGTTTTTTCTAAAATCCCGTTGACAAGTCGCACGGAAAATGGTATCCTTGTCCTGATTCCCGATTAATTTAATCGGATTTCCTGGAGGAATCGACTTGAAGCTTTCAACGCGCGGAAAATACGGGCTTTACGCCATGCTCTATCTGGCGCAAAAGGCCGATGAAGGTCCGCAGCCGCTTAAAGCCATTGCCCAGCTGGCGCTGCCCGATCAATACCTGGAGCAGCTGCTGGGCTGCCTGCGCAAGGCCGGGCTGGTAACCACAGTCCGCGGCGCGCAGGGCGGCTATCAGCTGGCAAAGCCGCCGGCTGAAATCACAGTGGGACACATCATAGACGCCATGGAAGGTCCGCTGAACCTTTCAGAATGCGCCGTGGAAGGCGAGCCTTTTACCTGCCCCCACAGCGACGGCTGTCCCGCCCGTCATGTATGGGAATACCTGACAAACAGCATAAACGAATTGCTATACGGTATTTCACTTCAGGATATGCTTGACTCAAAGGAGATGACATCCACTTGAACCGCATCTACATGGACAATGCCGCCACCACCGCCGTAAACCCCGCTGTACTGGAAAAAATGCTGCCCTATTTTACCGAAAATTACGGCAACGCCAGCAGCATCCACGGCACCGGCCGCGACGCCCGCCGCGCCCTGGAGGAATCCCGGCGCAAGGTGGCAGACGTGCTGAACTGCAAGCCCCAGGAGGTGTATTTTACCTCCGGCGGCAGCGAAAGCGACAACTGGGCCATTAAAGGCACTGCCTTTGCCAACCGCAAAAAGGGGAACCATGTCATTACTTCGGCCATTGAGCATCACGCCGTGCTGCACACCTGCCAGTGGCTGGAAAAGCAGGGCTTTACCGTAACCTACGTGCCGGTGGACGAGTTTGGCCAGGTCGATCCCCAGGATGTGGAGAAGGCCATTACCGACCAGACCGTCCTGATCAGCATCATGGCCGCCAATAACGAAATCGGCACGCTGCAGCCCATCAAGGAAATTGCCGACATTGCCCACAGGCACAAGGTGCTTTTCCACACCGACGCCGTGCAGGCCATGGGCGCCATCCCCATGGACGTAAAAGAAATCGGCTGTGATATGCTGAGCCTGTCGGCCCACAAGTTCCACGGTCCCAAGGGCGTGGGCGCGCTGTACATCAAGCAGGGCACGCGCATTGAAAACTTCATGCACGGCGGCGCTCAGGAGCGCGGAAAGCGTGCCACCACCGAAAACATTCCCGGCATCGTGGGGCTGGCCGAGGCCCTGACGCTGGCTACGCAGAATCTGGAAGAAAAGTCCGCCCGCATCGCCGCCCTGCGGGATCAGTTGATCGACGGGCTGACCGCTTCCATCCCCTATACCCGGCTGAACGGTCACCGCATCAACCGCTTGCCCAACAACTGCACTATTTCCATCCGCTTTGTGGAGGGCGAAAGCCTGCTGCTTCGGCTGGACCTGGCGGGCATTGCGGCATCCAGCGGTTCGGCCTGCACCAGCGGTTCGCTGGATCCCTCCCATGTGCTGCTGGCCATTGGCCTGCCCCACGAAATTGCCCACGGCAGCCTGCGTTTCTCCCTGAGCGATACTTCCACCCAGGAAGAAGTGGACGAGGTGCTCAAGGTGCTGCCCGGCATTGTGGAAATTCTCCGTTCCATGTCCCCGCTTTACGCTGATTTTATGGAGGCACAAAAATAATGTATTCCGAAAAGGTTCTGGATCTTTTCAGCAATCCCCGCAACGTGGGTGAAATCGAAAACGCCGACGGCGTAGGCAGCGTGGGAAACTCCAAGTGCGGCGACATCATGCGCATGTTCCTGAAGGTGGACGACAACGGTGTCATCACCGATGTAAAGTTCAAGACCTTTGGCTGCGGCGCCGCCATTGCCACCAGCTCCATGGCCACCGAGATGGTCAAGGGCAAAACGCTGAAGGAAGCCCTTAAGCTGACCAATGCCGCCGTGGCC
>JAFUGB010000227.1 GCA_017469605.1 Clostridia bacterium | reverse complement strand
GCTGGACAGATAGTTTCCCGCATAGATGCCTGCCAGCTGCATTTCGGCGTTCAGCACCAGATTGATCATGAACAGGTGCTTTACCATTGCCGCCGCTTCGCACATATCCTGGTGCAGCGGATTGTCCTCCAGCTTGCCGTTGCCAATCCGGGGATTGCTGCGGAAGCACTGGGGGTCCAGGGCATATGCGTGGTTATGCTTGATGGTGTCCATGCCGCTGATGCCGGGCAGGATGCTCTTGCGCCCGCCGCCAAAGCCCGCCATGACATGGTGTACGCAGGCGCCCAGGCAGATCACCCGGTCGGCGTTGGCGGCGATGGGATTGATCCATACGGGCGTTTGGTGGGGCGTGGTGCCCAGGTAAACCAGGTCGTCGGCCAGGCAGTCATGGTTCACCACCCGGTACCTCTCGTATACGGCGTCGGTCACCAGCGTTCGCAATTCCTTTTCATCGCCGCCGATGTGGGTGCCGTTGGCCACCAGGATGGTGATGGCCTCGGGCCCCGCGCCGCATTTTTCTTCAAGATAGCGCAGCAGCGGCGGAATCACCCTGTCCTGCCGCATCCAGAAGCGGCTCATATCGCTGATCACCAGGCATACGCTTTGGCCGGGGCGCACAAAGGCGTTCAGGGGCTGGCTGTCCATAGGGCTTTCCAACGCCCGGATCAGCGCGCCGGCCGGGTCGGCCAGCGGCGGCACAGCGTTGCCATGCAGCACGCCCAATATGTTTTTTTCATCCAGGGCGGCGGTCACACTGCCGTCCCCGTACCGGAAAGTAAAATCCTTCATAGAGCTTCCCCCGTTTTTGCGGCTTCGGAAAGGATTGTATCATTAAACATGCGCCTTGTCCAGCGCCCTTTCGGCCTGGATAAAAAAGAAAAGCATAAACCGTGCAAAAGATAGGGATTGACATCCCATCAAACCGGTGTATAATGATATCGAAGTGAATAAAAGCGTTCTTCAGGGCAGGGTGCGAGTCCCTACCGGCGGTAAAGCCCGCGAGCCGAAAGGCCGATCCGGTCAGATTCCGGAGCCGACAGTATAGTCTGGATGGAAGAAGAAAGTTTTTCTTTTGCAAGCCTTTTGCATTCCGCCTCCTGAAACGCTTATCAGGAGGTTTTTCTTTTGCAGCGAGCCGAACGGAAGCCGGGCGCCGGCGCGGTAAAACCCTACCTTTACCTGCTGCCCATGCTGGTATTCGCAGTGGGGTTTGTGTATTATCCCTTCTTGAAAACCGTGGCGCAAAGCGTGGCGGTGGTCAATTTCAAGGGGGAAATGACAGGCTTTGCCGGCCTTGATAATTTCCGTTACCTCTTTTCCCGCCGGGAATTTACCATCGCCATCGCCAATACGCTGAGACTCATGGGTATCAACGTGCCCGTCACGCTGGCGCTCACCATCCTGTTGGCCTGGTTCAGCGCCCGTCCCCGTCGGTGGGGACCGGTGTATGAAACCATGCTGGCCCTGCCCATGACGGTATCCATGTCGGCCATCACGCTGATCTTCAAGGTGCTGCTCAATCCAACGGTGGGCTTCGTCAATTATGCCCTGGGCATCCACGCGGGCTGGTATACCGACCGGCATACCGCTATGAGCGGCATCCTGATGCTGACGGTGTGGATGGGTATCGGCTTTAACTACCTGCTCTTCCTGTCGGCCTTCCGGGCTGTGCCCGAGGATTTGATCGGCAGCGCCAGGCTGGATGGAGCGGGGCCGCTCACCGTGCTTTTCCGGGTACAGTTGCCGCTGATATCGCCCACCATCCTGTATGTGGCGTGCACCAATATGATCCAGGCCATGATGACCAGCGGTCCTGTCCTCATTCTGACCCAGGGCGGGCCCTCCCGCTCCACTACCACGCTGATATACCTGATGTATACTTCGGGCTATCGTTCCTCAAATTACGGCCTGGCCGCCTGCGTCAGCCTGATCGCCTTTGCCATGACGCTGGTTTTTGCCGTGCTGCTGATCTGGCTGGAGGGAAGGAAGGTGAATTACCAGTGAAAAAAACTGTGCGATATATCCGACGGGAGCTGTTGCCGGGACTCCTGGGCGTATGCTTTGGCAGTCTGCTCCTGTTCCCGGTATTCTATGGGATCATGGGCGCGTTTAAAACGCCTGCCGAGTTCAACGCTTATCCGCCCACGGTATTTCCAAGCAGCTTTGGCAACCTGGATAATTTCAGGACGGTGTTTATCCAGGTGCCCATGGCCCGCTATTTTCTCAATTCGCTGATCACCGCCGTAATGACCTCGACGGTGCGGCTTACTGTGGCGGCGCTGGCGGCCTATGCCTTTGCTTTTTACAGCTTCCGGGGAGAAAAGGTGTTGTTTTTCCTGATCCTGGGCACCATGATGCTGCCGGCGGATACGCTGCTGATCACCAATTACCAAACGGTATCCCGGCTGGGATTGCTGGATACGTACCTTGGCATCTGCATTGTTGCCTTTGTGGGCGCGTCCCAGATGTTCATGCTGCGCCAGCATTTTATGACCGCGCCCACGGCGGTGCGGGAGGCCGCGCAGCTGGACGGCTGCGGCGATCTTCGGTTTGTGGTGTCCATCCTGCTGCCTATGAGCCTGCCGGTGCTGCTGATCCTGTTTGTGCAGAGCTTTGTGGTCCAGTGGAATGCCTATTTGTGGCCGCTGCTGGTGACAAACAGCAACAGCATGCGCACGGTGCAGGTGGGTGTCACCATGCTCACATCCATTGAGGGGACCAATTATGAAACAGTCCTGGCAGGGGCCGTTGTGGCAATGCTGCCCGCCGCGCTGCTGTTTGCGGCGATGCGACGCAGCCTGACCCGCACCATGAGCCAAGGCGCTGTTATCGGTTGAGAACGGCGAAGGCCGTTTGAAATAGAACCACGCAAGGAGGATATATTAATGAAGAAACGTGTGCTTGCCTTGTTGCTTATATGGGCGATGGTGGCTGGTGTCAGCGCCTGCGCCCAGGCTGAAACCCAGCGCCTTGTCTTCTGGCATTCCATGTCCGATGATGCCGGCCGGCTGATCTCCGAATATGTAAAACAGTTTAATGAAACGATTGGCGCACGGGAAGGGATTGAGATCGAGGCCGTCTACCAGGGCACCTATGCCGAAGCTGTTACCAAAATGAACGGTATGCTGAGCAACGGTCAGCGCGACGCCCTGCCCGATGTGCTGCAAATGGATGCCACCGGCAAGGTTTCCTTTGCTGCCGCCGAAAACGCCTATACGGTGGACGCGCTGCTGGCGGATCACCCGGAAATTGATTTCAGCGGCATGCTGGCTCCGGCCATGGCCAACTGGCGGCTGGAGGGAGCTCAGCTGGGTCTGCCCTTTGCCACGTCCACCACGGTGACCTATTATAACAGGACCGCGCTGAATGCCGCCGGTTTTTCGGCGCCCGAAACCCTGGCCGATATCGGCGCGCTGAGCGTGCTGAGCAGCGATGACATCGCGGTCTACGCCGCCGTGCCCAATACGCCCACGCTGGCCAATTGGCTGGGCCAGATGGGCAGCGATCTGGTGGACTGCCATAACGGCACCGAGGGTACGGCCCAGGCCCTGGCCTGCATTGAGAACGGTGCGCTGGTTGCTTTCCTGGACGCTTGGAAGGATCTGTACGCCACCGGCGCGCTGGTCAACCGCAGCGGTTCCACCGATGAGTTTGTGGCCGGCCGGCAGCTGATCATGACCAGCTCTTCCTCCAGCGTGGCTTCGCTGCTGACCCGTATCGGGGACAGCTTTGAGCTGGGCGTCGCCGGATATCCCCGGGTGAACGCCGATGCTTCCGCGGGCGCCACGGTATCGGGCAGCTGCCTGGTGATGTTTGACCATGGCGAAAATCGGAAAGCTGCCGCCTGGAAATTTGTTCAGTACCTGACAAGCGCTGATATTCAGGCGGATTTTGCCCGGGGCACGGGTTATCTGCCCTCCAATGCCGCCGCCGCTGAAAGCGATGCGTGGCAAACGCTGATCGCGGAACATCCCCAGTATGACGTGGGCCTGCGGCAGCTGATGGAAACGCCGGACACCATGCGCAGCGTGACGGTGGGCCCCGCCGCGGATTTCTATTACGCCATCATGAACGATATCTCCGATATGCTGGAAAACGATCTGACAGCGGAGGAAACCGCGGAGCTCATGCGGGACGATCTGGGCGGCATGCTGGAGCAGTATGCCAGAGCCAATCCGTAATTAGGAAGAGCACACAGCCTCCGAGGTATCGGAGGCTTGCTTTTTGCCCGCAAAGCGTGCGCGGAAACGTTAAGAAAACATAAAAAAACAAAGACAGCACCCGTTTTTTCGAGGAAAAATTATTGACGGCGGTATTCGTTTGCGTTATAATGGCAATTGGGTGTTATTACATTTTTGGAAATGTAAGAGCATTCTGTGCGCAAAAAAAGGATTCAGCGTGCGTTGAACGGCATCGGCCAAGGAACGCACGCGGCGGGTAAGGGCATGAGAAGACAACACCGTTTCAGCGCGTTATCCCGGAGAAGGAGGCTTTTCTTCCTGCTCATCTTTGCGGCTGTCGTCGTTGTTTTGCTGGCGGGCGCCTATCTGGCGGGCCGTTGGTATGAAAACAAAGGCTATACGGATGAACGCCAGCGGATGAGCGAAAACTTCGGGAAACTGCATACGGTGGCCTACCAGGGCCAAACCTACCTGCGCCGGCCCGAGGTATCCACGCTGCTGATCATGGGTGTGGACCAGCGGGATGGTTCTGAAATCACCGGTTACCGCAGCGGCGGCCAGGCGGACTTCCTGATGCTGCTGGCTATTGACAGCGCCAATCGACAGGTGCATCAGCTGCAGGTTGACCGCGACGCCATTACCGAGGTTCCCATCGTAGGCGTGCTGGGAAACCAGGTGGGCACCCGGCAGATGCAGATCTGCCTGGCGCATGCTTATGGCGGCAGTGAGGAAGAGCGCAGCAGGCACACGGTGCAGGCGCTGGCGAACCTGCTGGGCGGTGAGACCGCAGGGCACGTTATTTCGGTACGGCTGGACGGCATAGGCAGGCTGAACAGCCTGCTGGGCGGCGTTACGGTAACGGTGCCGGCCGATTATTCCCAGTTGGATCCCGCTATGACGAAGGGCGCCGTGCTCACGCTGAATGACGCTCAGGCGGAGCTGCTGGTGCGTTCACGTATGACCATTGAGGGCGGCACCAACGCCGAACGAATGGTCCGCCAGCGGTCGTTCATGAACGCCGTGATCCAAAAGATTCGCGGCAATGTAAAAGAAAACGCCGATTTTGCCGGAACGCTGTTCGATATTCTGGATGAGATTTCAGATTATACCGATCTGCAGCGCGGTGAAATGATCAACGAAGTAACACAGGCGCTTACCTACGATATTCTTCCCGTCGAAACGCTGACGGGTGAATATACAATTGGCTCCGATGGATTCGTGGAGTTCCATGCAGACGAGGATGCAGTTGCGGCATGGGTGCTTCAAACCCTCTACGAGCCGAAAAAGTGAAGGGAGAAACTAAAATGAAAAAACTGATCGCCATTCTGCTGACCCTGGTCATGACGCTGTCCCTGGCCACCGCTTTCGCCGCTCCCAGCAAGACCTCCAGCGACGTCGCCGCCGTGGAGTCCCCCGCTGTTGAAGCTGAGCCCGAGGAAGAGCTGAAGATCGCTTTTGCCAAGACTGCAGAAGCCGAAGAAGAACTGGAAAAGATCGCTGAGTTCGTGAAGGACGGCGCTGATATCGCGGAATATTTCCCCGAAGAGATTGCCGAACAACTGAAGGGCGAGAATCTGCAGCTGGCTGAATTCACCGCCCTGAGCATTGATAACTATGACCCCGAAATGGGCGATCTGCCCCTGGTGTTCCGCTTTGATACCCAGTTCAAGGAAGGCGAAAAGATCTTCGTGCTGGTTGCCCTGTTTGACGCTGAAGGCAATGTGGAATGGGTTCTGGTTGACGCCGAGAATATTGCTGTTGCCGAAAACGGCGATGTAACCGTTACCTTCCCCGCTGAGCTGCTGGAGAAGATGGGCGAAGCCAAGTCTGTGGCTGTGGCTGTCCTGAACGAGAAGGCCCAGTAAGGAATTTCATTTTCATCTGACCGGTGGAACGGCTGCCGAAAGCAGTTGTTCCACCGGACCGTGTACTGAAGCTTGCGGCCAGCATCCAGCTGCATGATTCAATACTCCGCAAACCCCATACGATCGGAGAACAGATATGAGCTTACAGGAAACGAAGAACGAGCAGTTGCAGATACGGGTTGACCCCCAGCAGAATGGAAATGAAACTGAGATCGACCTGATCGAGTTGCTGTACCGTTTGCTGGAAAACGCAAAGTATATTATTCCCGCCGCCATTATCGGCGCGATTATCGCGGGAGTGTATACTTTTATGTTTGTTACTCCGAAGTATACCGCAACCTCCAAGCTGTATGTGGTCAATACCGGCAGCGCGGTGGTTGATTTGTCTTCCCTGCAGATCGGTACGCAGCTGGCTTCGGACTATAAGGAGGTATTTTCCAACTGGCATGTGCATGAGCGTGTGTTGGAAAAGCTGGACCTTCCCTATACTTACCGGCAGCTGAACAGCATGGTATCGGTCACGAACTCCGAAGCCCAGCGCATCCTTCATATTCGCGTGGTATCCACATCTCCGGATGAAGCCAAACTGCTGGCGGATACCTATGCCGAGGTTGCGCAGGAGTTTATCGCCGAGGTCATGTCCACCCAACGGCCCAACATATTTGAAGAGGCGCTGCGGCCCTCCGTGCCCTCCTCTCCCAATAAAACCAGAAATATCATGCTTGGTTTCCTGCTGGGCGGTTTTCTGGCGGCCGGTATTGTGGTGATTCAGTTCATTGCGGATGACAGACTCCACAGCGAGGAAGATTTCAGCAAGTATCTTGGCCTGCCTGTGCTGGGCATTATGCCAAGCCAGCAGGATGAAAACAGGTCACATCAGAATGAATCCAAACGGGGGAAGAGAAAATCATGAGAATGGCTCAGTTCAAGCGCTTGAACCCGCTGGATTATTCCGGTGCAGAAGCGATCAATACCATTTGCAGTAACCTTTCTTTCACCGGACGGAATATCCAGAAGGTCGTGCTGACCAGCTGCAACTCCGGCGATGGGAAGAGCTATCTGAGCGTTCAGATTGCCTGCAATATGGCGCAACGCGGAAAAAAGGTGGTCCTGGTGGACTGCGACCTGCGCAAGTCCAATCTGGTCAGCCGTTACAACATTTCGGTAACGGGCGCCATGACCGGTATCGTGCATTATCTTGCGGGACATAATTCGTTGGAAGAAACGATCTACAATACCAATGTTCCCAACATGGATTTTATGCCCACCGGCCAGGATATTGCCAATCCCATTCCTTTGCTGCTTTCGCCCGCGTTTCCTGATCTGCTGAATTATCTTTCTGCCCACTATGACCTGATTATTGTAGACGCGCCCCCTGTTGGCCTGGTCATTGACGCCGCGGAAATCGCGCGGTGCTGTGACGGCGTGGTGCTGGTTGCCAAATACAATCATACCCATCGCCGCGAGCTGCTCAATGCCAAGCAGCAGCTTATGCAGACCGGCACGCCGATCCTGGGCTGGGTTTTGAACGAAGTATCGTTTGAAGGCTTGAGCGCGAAAAAATACTACAATAAATCTTACTACTCTCATTACGGCGACTATTACCGTAAAAATCAGGATTGATCCGGGATATGCAATATATTGACATTCATCACCATATCATTCATGGGGTTGATGATGGTCCGTCTGACTTTGAGCAGACACAGAAAATGCTGCAGAGGGCACATGAAAACGGGGTGGCGGTGATCGCTGCCACATCCCATTCCATGCCGGGTTTGCAGCGTTTTCCTATGGATGAATATCTGGACCATCTGAAGATGGCCCAGGAGTGGATTGACGGGCAGGGACTGGGGATCAGGCTTTGTACTGGTTCAGAAATCTTCTACACCCGGGATACTGTGCGTATGCTGCAGGAAGGGCGGGTGCTTACGCTGAACAATACCCAGACCGTGTTGGTGGAATTCAATCCATCCGATGAATTTAAGCCTATTCGGGACGCGGTGCGGCATATCGGCAACGCGGGCTATACGGTCATTGTTGCCCATGCGGAGCGCTACGAGGGGACGCAGGATTTTGACCATCTGATGGAGCTCCAGCAGGATTATGGCGCTTATATCCAGATCAACGCGGGCACCATTATTTCGCCCGGCGGGTTTCTGCGTAAACGCTGGCTGCGCAAGCTGATCGACAAGGGCTGCTGCGATATAGTGGCGACCGATGCCCATAATGTGACCAGCCGGCCCTGCCGGATGAAGCATTGCTATGAAACGTTGGAAGCCGGTTGGGGCAGGGAACTGGCGGAGAGACTATGCTATACCACGCCCGCCAAGCTGCTTGAGCTGATTCCGTAACACAGGGTTAAATCAAAAAAATCGCGAAACAGTTTTGTTTCGTGTTTTTTATTGAATTCAATATCCGCTATTGCGAACTGAATGAATTGCGTTTTGTGGGCCGACTGCCTGCCTTTCTGATGTCTGGCAGCTCGCCTGGCAATAAAAGCGCTTCAGGCGTAGGCTGTTTGTTCGCCGCCGGTCCCGGCATCGCCGGGAGGAGTGTACAGAGGGGATTTCAGCGAAAAGTGGGCCGCGCAGGCCCTGCGTTCCCTCGTCAGACCCTCATTGATATATATTGTGCTTAACAGATTTTATCGTGTCTTTTTCATCAGTTTCAAAATGAATGGTGCGATCCAAATACTTGCGATTCAAGCGCAGTTACGGTATAATTCAAATGATTTTTGAACCAAGGAGGAAAAAATAATGCCCTGTACTACTATTTTGGTGGGAAAGAATGCCAGCAACGATCAATCCACCATGATTGCCCGCACGGATGATGGCCATTTTGATGTAAAAAAGCTGATCGTTATGACGCCTGATAAGCAGCCCCGCAAGTATAAAAGCGTGATTTCCCATGTGGAAATTGAGCTTCCTGAAAACCCCATGCGGTACACCTGTTGCCCCAGCGTGGACAACAAAAATGGTATTTGGGCTGCCACGGGCATCAATGCCGCCAACGTGGGTATGACGGCCACCGAAACCATCACGTCCAATCCCCGTGTGCTGGCGGCCGATCCGCTGGTGGAATATAAAAAAGCCAAATCCCGCGGCGAGAAGGATGTGCCCGGCGGCATCGGTGAGGAGGATATTGTGGTGTTGGTGCTGCCCTATATCCATTCCGCCCGGGAAGGCGTTGTGCGCCTGGGAACGCTGCTGGAGCAATATGGCACCTATGAATCCAACGGCATCGCTTTTAACGATGAAAACGAAGTTTGGTGGCTGGAAACCATTGGCGGGCATCATTGGATGGCCAGGCGCGTTCCGGATGAGGCCTGCGTGATCATGCCAAACCAGTTTGGCATGGATGCCTTTGATCTGGAGGATGCCTTTGGGGCACAGCAGGCGCATATGTGTTCCGCCGATTTGCGGGAGTTCATTGCCGATCATCATTTGGATCTCAATCAAAATGGCGCCTTTAATCCCCGGGATATTTTTGGCTCCCATACCGATATGGATCATATATACAATACGCCCCGGGCGTGGTTCATGGGTCGTTATTTGACCCCGCGTTCCCACCGCTGGGAGGGGGAAAGGGCGGAGTTTGGCCCGGAGAGCGACAACATTCCCTGGGCGCTGGTGCCTGACCGCAAGCTGGCGGCGGAGGATGTGAAATATATGCTCTCCACGCACTACCAGGGGACGCCGTATAATCCCTATATGAATCAGGATACTGGCAAGCGCGGCATGTACCGTTCCATCGGCATCAACCGCACGGGCGTTACTTCCATCTGTCAGATTCGGTCCCATGTGCCGGAGGCCATCAAAGGAATTGAGTGGATCTGCTTTGGCTCCACCACATTCAGCGCGGCGCTGCCGGTATATGCCAATGTATCCGCCATGCCGGCCTATCTCAGCCGGGTGACGCTGGATACCTCTACGGAAAATTTCTATTGGGGCAGCAGGCTGATTGACGCGCTGGCCGATCATGATTATGCCGGCTGCGTTCAGTTGATCGAACGCTACCACAACGCCGTTACGACCAAGGGCCGTCGCCTGATCTGGGAATATGACCGTAAAATGATCGAGGCCGGCGATTATTCACTGACCGCAGAGGCCAATGAAAAGCTGGCCGCCATGGCAAAAGAACAGACCATTGATACGCTGAATAAGGTGCTTCTGGAATCCAGTATGCGCATGAAGAACGGCTATAACCGGGCGGATAACTGATATTATGTTGGAGGTTTGAAAAAATGAACGAAATATTTCATCGGGTAAGCATCCGAAAATATGAGGACCGGCCTGTGGAAAAGGAAAAGGTAATCCAGGTGCTTCGGGCGGGAATGCAAGCGCCCTCCACGGGCAATCAGCAGCCCTGGGAGTTCTATGTGGTCACCAACCGGGATAAAATCCTGGCGCTGTCCAAATGCCAGCCATATGCGGGATGCGCCGCGAAAGCGCCGGTTTTGATCGTATCGGTGATCCGCAAGGATGGGCTCTGGCTGCCGCAGTACGCGCAAATCGATATGGCTATTGCCCAGGAAAACATGTGGCTGGAGACCGATTCCCTGGGGCTGGGCGGCGTATGGCTGGGCATTGCGCCCCAGCGGGAACGCATGGAGGAAGTGGCGCGGATACTCGAGCTTCCCGATAACCTGGAGGCCTTTTCCGTGTTTGCCCTGGGGTATCCCGCGGAGCAGCGGGCGCAGGAAGACCGCTTCGACGAATCGCGGATTCACTTTGTGGAATGAGCGCCCGTTCGCGAAGCAGAACGCCCGGCCTTCCTTTGATATAACGCTTCCGTTTTATTACAGCAGCTGCAAGAATGAACCAATCCGCCGGGCAATCAGGGCATGCCCCGCGTCGTTGGGATGCAATCCGTCGGGCAGCAGGCTTTGCAGGATGATCGGGTTTTCCGGCTGGATTCCGCTGGATGCGTATAAATCGAGCACCGGCAAAGCGTAATAAAAGGCAACCTCTAATAAAATATCCCGATATACCCGCAGCGGCGCCACATCCTGAAGTTTGCGGCTGCCGCGCGGGTTGTTTTCGTTGATCCGGCGCAGCGGGGTAACGATCAGCACCGGCTTTCCGGGATACCGGCTGAGCAGCCCGTTCATCAGGTAATGACACGCGCCATAAAAGCTGTCCGGCGTGCGATCGGCCATTACGCCCAGCGGCGCGTCGCCATGACCGTAATCGTTGGTGCCGCCGAACACAACTACCGCGTCGGCGGCCAAATCCATTTCATCCATCCGCAGACAAAAATCGCGGTCTGCGCGTTCCTGGGTCATGGCCTGCTGCCGGGCAATCCGGGAGCCGCTGATGCCATAATTGTTGGCCGCTTTTAGGCCAAACTCCAGGGCCAGCACGTCGGTAAAGCGGTTTTCCTCTGCGGAAGCGCCCATGCCCTCCGTAATGCTGTCGCCCAGAAAGTTAATCACCGCATTTTGCAGATTCATATTGAACGGCCCCCTTCTTCTCAAATGATTGTTTAACCTTGTGCTGCGATCCTATTTTTCTGTCGATAATCCGGCTGCCGGAAACCGGCATAAGCGGACAGGCTGTTAAATAATTTCATATGACAACATTTCATACTTCAGGTTTGTGCCTTCATCGATTGCCTCTGGCAGCAATGCCCGGGCCACCAGCATCAGGTCGTCCTCCTGCGCGTCTGTACGCCGTAGCCAGGCATAATCGCCGTCAATGCGATCAACCATATAGTATTTTGTTTCCATGGACATTCCTCTTTCTGTCGTTTTTTATAGTATAAGCCTTATGAAACCATATTGACATGACCATTATAGTAGAAAGATAATATGTAGTGCCCCGGCATTGTAGCAACGTGGATTTACCTGTATACTTAAAGTGAACTCAAATAACAGGGATTACCGCATACAAAGGAGACACTACACATGACAAGTATACTCTACATTGGGATGGATGTCCATACCACAAATTACACTTTGTGCAGCTACAGCATGGAGCATCAGCAGGGATTTGGACGAGTGCAGATCGAACCGGACTACAAACGGGTTCTTCAGTACATTGAGGAAATGAAGAAGGTGTGGGGAGAAGACACGGAATTCGTCTGCGGGTATGAAGCGGGATGCCTGGGGTATACGCTATACCATTCGTTGACGGATCGAGGAATCAACTGTATCATTCTGGCGCCGAGCACGATGGCAACAGCGCCGAATGAACGAAAGACGGATTATCGAGACGCAGAAAAGATCGCCAAATGCCTGGCATATGGCACCTACAGTCCAGTACATGTTCCCACGCAGGGAGATGAAGCGGTGAAGGAATATATCCGGATGCGGGATGCGCACAGGATGAATTTGAAGCGGATCAAGCAGCAAATCATATCGCTGTGTCAGCGGTTTGGGAAGCAGTATCCCGGATGCAGCAACTGGACGCAAACGCACCTGGCATGGCTGCGAGAGCAGCGATTCGGAGATGCAGTCTTGCAGGAGACGTTTGAGGAGTACATGATCCAATACCACCAGGCGGAGGAGAAGCTGGAGCGGTTTGACAAGCGGATCAAGGAACTGTCAGGGAAAGAAGAATACGCAGACAAGGTGAATAAGCTGCTGTGTTTCAATGGGATCAAAGAGCATACGGCGCTTTCAGCAATCGTAGAGATCGGTGATTTTAGCCGTTTCCCCACAGCAGAACACTTTGCAGCGTATCTTGGCTTGGTGCCGGGAGAGCATTCGAGCGGAGAAAAAACAAAAAGGACGGGAATAACGAAGCGAGGGAATTCGCACTTGCGGCGATTACTGACAGAATCGGCGCAAAGCTACAGCAGAGGACAGGTAGGAAAGAAATCAAAAGCGCTGAAAGTCAGGCAGGAAGGGAATGAAGCGGGAGTAATCGCATATGCAGACAGGGCAAACGAAAGACTGAAACGGAAGTTCAAGAAGCTTGCATTTTGCCGACCACATAACGTAGCAGCGACAGCGGTAGCGAGGGAGCTGTCGTGCTTCATATGGGGAATGATGACGGGGAACATCGGGTAAAGAAAGGGAACAAAGCAACACGATAATGTGAAAAGATGGACAAAGGCGAAAGGAAGGAGCGCACGATGAAAGAGCCATAGGAGGCAGGCGGAAGAAGAAGTGATCTGCGATGGTACTATGGTGACACACAAGTGATTCACGAAGAAAGATAGCAGCACAGCCCGGCGAGCCATGATCCTGAGGTAACCAATCCCGGAATAACAGACTGGTCAATGCCGAGAATTCGCTTCTATGGTTCTTTCATAGTGCGCTCATTTTCCTCTTGACAAATGGGCACTACATAACAAATACTTTATTGAAAAGCAGAAATTTCCGGGGGAACGCAGGGCCTGTGCGGCCCTGAACCCGCGCCTGAAGCGCTCGTGTCACAAAGAGAGCTCCCGGGCATCAGAAAAGCAGACGGTCAGCCGGGAAAATGAACTTGTTCATTTTCCGGTCTGTCCGCCTGCTTTTCGCTGTGCGCTT
>JAFUGB010000226.1 GCA_017469605.1 Clostridia bacterium | reverse complement strand
TGCTGGCTGCCACCGGCATGCCCTATGACACCTTGGCGGGCGTTATCGGAAAATCGGGGAAGCCTGCCGGATCGCTATCCGAAATGGGCGTAACCTTTGACGCCGTTTCGCTCCGTGACGACGGCCACATCGATCTTCCCGCCCTTATGGATGCCATTCGCCCTGAAACGAGCGTGGTTTCTTTTCAGCGCAGTCGGGGCTATGCCTGGCGGGACGCCATTTCCCCCAAGGAGATGCAGCCGGTGTTTGAGGCGCTGCATGCCGCGCGGCCGGATATCGTGATTATGGTGGATAACTGCTATGGCGCTTTTGTATGCGATGAAGAACCCACGCAGTTGGGCGCGGATGTTGCGGTGGGAAGCCTGATCAAAAACCTGGGCGGCGGCCTGGCCCCCACGGGCGGATACATTGTGGGCAAAAACGCCGCCATTGAGCGCATAGCGGCCCGGCTGACCGCTCCCGGCATTGGCCGGGAAGTGGGCAGCTACGCGGCCTCCTATCAGCCTTTTTATCAGGGTCTCTTCATGGCGCCCCACACGGTGGCGCAGGCGCTGAAAACCGCCGTATTGGCCGCGCGCGTATTTGAACGTCTGGGCATGAAAACCTCCCCCGCCTATGACGCTCCCCGCGCCGATATCATCCAAGCCATAGAGATGGGCACGCCGGAGCGCCTGGAAGCGCTGTGCAAAGGCGTTCAGGCCGCTTCCCCCATTGACAGCTTTGTTGTTCCGGAAGCCTGGGATATGCCAGGCTACGAGGATCCCGTAATCATGGCGGCAGGGACCTTTGTAAGCGGCGCTTCCATTGAGCTTTCCGCCGATGCTCCCATGCGCCCGCCGTATGCAGCTTACTGGCAGGGCGGGCTGACCTACGAGCACGGGAAGCTGGCCATCCAAAGCGTGCTGGAATATTTGGAAAAGGATGGATGTCTGTAAATTATAATCTCATATATTGCCTTCGTGCGCGCATAGTATTTGCCCACGGAGGTGTTTTTTATGGCCAGCAATATCCGCTATCGTACAGATACAGCAATTGATGCATCCCCCAAAGTACAGCCGGATACCAAAAAACTGCTGGGAGAAAAGCTGACCCGGAACGTTGCCATTGCCACATTGCTGCTGCTCACCGTGATTGGCCTCAGGGAATCAGGGCCCCAGGGAAAGGCGCTCCTGCAAACGATCCAGGATACCGTTGAAAGTCAATGGGATCAGAATGTTGGAAAGCTGACCTATGTCAGCAATACAATCGCTGAAAGCATTCAGGTATTTGGCCGCAGCCCGTCATTGGACACGCAATTGCTTTCCCCTGTCGCGGTCCAGGCGGTGCAGGCGTGGACCGCTGAAGCTCCTTATTTGCTTTATGAAAACGCCGGCAATGTTTTTGCGGCAGCCTCGGGCGAAGTGGTACAGATTGCGCACGATGATTATTCAGAATATATCGTCAGGATCTCCCATGCCGATGGGCTGAACACGCTGTATTATGGGCTGAGCAGCTGCTTTGTCCAGGAAGGCGATTCGGTGCAGGCGGAAACCTTGCTGGGAATTTCCGGTTCATCTTTCGCGTTTGAAGCGCAAAAGAACGGAAAATCCATCGATTGCTCCGGCCTATTGGCCTTCAGGGAAAGCGCCCAATGAAAATATGTACGGTTTATGGGGTTACCTGCCGACTTCATCCGCTTTTTTTGCTGATGCTGGTCATCAGCATTGCGGCCGGTCAGGGCATCATGATCTCCGCCTATCTGCTGGCGCTTATCCTGCATGAAGCGGGCCACTTTTATATAGCCGCCAGGCAGCGCCTGCCTGTTTCTGAAATCGAGCTGACGCCCTTCGGCGGCGCCATGCAGATCGCCCTCAGCGACGGCTTGATCGGCCGCAAAGGTTTTTGTCTCGCTTCGGCCGGGATCGTTATGAACCTGATCTGCGCCGCTTGCGCCCTGTTCCTGCTCCGTTGTTTTCCCATACAATTTTTAAATTGGTTCCTTCTGGCCAATCTGTCCATGATGGCCGTCAATCTGCTGCCCGTTCTTCCGCTGGACGGCGGACGGATGCTGCTGGCTTTTCTCGCACCGCGCATAAGCCGGCCCAAAGCTTTCAGGCTTCTTCTTAACATGGGAAGGGCATTGGCCGGTGGCTTGATGCTTTGCAGCCTTTTGATGGCAATCAAGGGGATTTTTCGTCCCTCCTGGATGCTCCTTGGCTGTTATTTGCTTTATGCCGCTTCGCTGGAGGAAAAGCACGGCACCGCCCGCTACCTTTCGGCGCTCTTTTCCAGGCGATTTAAAATTGAAAGCGGCACCGCTGTGCCTGTGCAGCATTTATGCGTAAACACAAGTATGCCGCTGTTCCTGCTGCTTCCTCAATTGCAGCCCAACGCCTACCATATCATCACCGTTGTGGATGAAAGCGCCTGTAAAATCCAAGGGATGTTAAATGAAGAGCAGCTCTTTCAAGCGGTCGTTAATACGCCGGCCATTACCGTAAAGGATCTGCTGTAAACATACGAATATTTGTTCGCATTTTCCTGTTGATTTTCAGCGCGGCATGGCTTATAATAAGAAATACGAACATTTGTTCTTATTTGGAGGAGATATGCGAACGATCCTGCACAGCGACTGTAATAATTTTTATGCCTCAGTGGAATGCGTATTTGCCCCTGAGCTGCGCGGAAAACCCATCGCCGTATGCGGAGACCCCGCCAAACGGCATGGGATTGTGCTGGCCAAGAGCGAAGCCGCCAAGAAATACGGCGTACGCACCGGCGAAGCCGTCTGGATCGCCAAACAGAAATGCCCGGACCTGATCATCCTGCCGCCATGCGGGGAAAAGTACCTGCGCTTTTCCCGCATGATGCGGGATATCTATGCCCAGTACAGCGACCGTGTGGAAGCCTTCGGTTTGGATGAAAGCTGGCTGGATGTAAGCGAAAGCGACATGGACGGTATAGAAATCGCCTCCATCCTTCGGCGCAGGGCCAGGGAGGAGCTTGGTATTACTATTTCAGTAGGGGTCAGCTTCAATAAGGTTTTAGCCCAGCTGGGCAGCGATATGCACAAGCCCGATGCGACCACCGATATATCGGCACGGAATTACCGC
>JAFUGB010000225.1 GCA_017469605.1 Clostridia bacterium | reverse complement strand
GGCGTTACCATGGTAATGCCCTGGCCGATGGCGGTCTGCACCTCCAAGCTGCCGCCCCACTTAATATCGTTCAGGTAAATGTAAATATCGCTGACAACGGCAGCGCGCATGGCTTGTTCCCGGGGCATGTTCAGCTCATCCATCAGGATGATCTGCAATTGTGTAACCCAGTGGCTCTGATCGGTGGATACGGCCATATCCATCATGCGCTTGACGCACTTATTCAGCCGTTCTTCATTGTAGGAAATGCCGTTACTGTTGCCGATATTCTGCAGGTGCTGCTTGATTTTGGCCGATACCAGCGTAGGCGTCCAGGTACGCTGTTCGGACAGCGAAACTGAAGGATCATACAGGTTTGCCTGATTTCCCACCAGGCTGCGGGCTTCGCCCTTGAGTTCTATGCCGGTTTTGCTGGTCAGGCCCATATTGACAGCATACTGATACAGAAGATTGCTGCCGCTGTCGCCATACAGGCGGGCCGCAAGCTCGTAGAAAAAGTAATTGCACGAATGAGAAAGGCCCTGGATCACCGTCTGGTCGCTGTGCTGCCAGCGCAGGTTCTTGGCGATCCAGCAGGTGGGCGCTTCATTTTGGTTGTTGGTATAGCGCATAAAGGGGCCGCCGTCGCTGATGGTGTCCACGGGCGTGATGGCGCCGTTCACCAGCGCTGCCAGCGCGGTGACCATCTTATAGGTGGAGCCGGGTTCAGCCCGCTGCTGAATGGCGTAGTTCATCATGACATTGCGCTCGTCCGTCAGGATCTCAGCCGCCGCGTTGCCGCCGGCGATCAGGGCGTTGAGATCATAGGTGGGATACTGCGCCATGGCCAATACATTGCCGGTATTCACATCGGTTACCATCAATACGCCGGTTTCAGCCAGAAGCAGCGGGTATTTTTCCCAGTCCCGGCTGCCGTCCATCAGCTTGTTTTGATTGGTGCTGAGCCAGCTGGATTTGGCCATCTGGCTTTCCTGCTGGTTGCGCGTACTGCGGACATTGTTTTCAATGGCGCGCTCGGCAGCCTGTTGGTAGCTGGCAATGATGGTCAGCTTTACATTGTTGCCGTCCTGGGGTTCTGTGCTGCTGAGTTCGCGGGTAAGCTTGCCATTGTTATCCTTTTCCATCAAACGGCTGCCGGAACGAAGGGAAATGTTCTCCGTGAGCTCCCGTTCCATGGTATATTCCACACCGTCCAAACCGATGGTGTCGGACAGCTGGTATCCTTGCGGTTTGAGCTCATTTTCATAGGTATCATAGGATGAAATGGGCCCCACATAACCAATGATATGGGAAGCCAGGGTCCCGCGGGGATACACGCGCTGGGAGCCCACCTCGATATCGAAGCCTTCCAGCATCATGCTGCGTCCTTCAATTTCGGAAACAGTAGAATACGAAACATTCTTGGCAATGACCACAGGCACGGAGTTGAACAGATTCATCTGCATCTCATTATAAATGGCCATTACCTTTAAAATTGACTCCTCGGTCAGCGCAAGATCCTCTTCCCTGGCCACGGCGTCAAACTGATAGCGGTCATAGAGCGCTTCATAAGCGGTGGAAGCATCATCGTACTTGGCCGCGGTCAGGTAGTGATTGCTGCGCCACTGATTGCTGCGGATATTCCAGCTTGCTTCGGAAATTCCTTCGCCAAACTGATATTGCCAAACGCCATCCTCATCCTTCCCGATGACAAAATTCACACAGATCTCCCCGCCGTACTTTTCGATGATATCGATGGCGGATAAGATGGATTTGGTGAACTTTTTATAGTTATCTTTACCGCCTTGGGCCGAACTCCGGTAAAAGGTAACATTGTATACATCCTCGGTCATGGCCAGGATCACCGAATCCGCATCGGTAATCATGCCGCGTTTGCCGGTGGTGCGGATCGTTTTCAGGCTGGTTGAGCCGGCCTGATCTGCGTATTCCTCTCCTTTTACCAGCTGCAGATTGGCCAGGCCATAAATCAGGTAGGCAAACAGGCCCACCATCACGGCCAGAGCAATCACGTTTCGGAAAAGGCTTGTTTTTTTCATGCGCGCTCCTCTTGTTTTTCTTCTACCGTTGCCCGGCGGATCCGTCCGCCGTACATATGCAGGTAGGCCCGGGCCGGAAACATCAGCACCAGCGCCAGCACGCCGGTATAAAGGACCGATACCATTGACCGGGCAAACAGCACATAAGAAATATCCGTGCCGGACAGCGTTACATAAATCAGGCAAACTGCTTCAATGCCTGCGGCAATACACATGGCGTCCAGCGGAATACGGAAATGCGGGTTCATATCGCCGCGGATTTTCTTTCCGTTATCGCTTTGCCGAAGCAAAAGCTTCTCTCGCTTCTCATCGCTCATATCGGCAAAAACCTGGGCGAAAAGCATGCCGAATACCGGATACAGCACAACATACAGCCCGCCTACCGATGAGGTCATGGCTTCCAGCAGGATTCCCGACAGGCAGGAAGCGCCAAAGGCATACTTCTTTCCCAGGGAAACCGTTGCAACGGCGATATTTACCGCCAGCAGATTTCCCACCACGCCATAGATTTTCAGGTGCTGCATAACACAGACTTGAAACAAATAGAAAATGATGGTGAGTATAAAAGCCTTGATTACCTTTCGCATGGATCAGTCCTCCCCGTCCTGGGTCAGGCTATTCAGCGAAAAGGTGGGAACGGGCGTGGGTGTGGGCGTGGGCGAAGGCGTGGGTTCAGGCGTAGGCGTTCCGGGAATATCATCATAGGAAAGGTTTTCCACGATCGGGGTTTCCGCCGCGGATACAATGATTCCCATCGTGCTCCCAGGCGCAGGCGTATTTTCAGACGCCGGCCTCTGGGCCGCTTCCACCACCAGCGGCGTCTCCACGGCCGATGGATTGAAGACGCTTTCTCCCGAAACAAAGAAGGTGGGCACGGGGCGGGCTGTGGGCAGGCCGGTATAGATAAGATCGGTTTCATCGCGCCGCTCCGCCTGTTCGGTATAGGGCGGCACATAGCGGTATACGATCACGTATTCCACGCGTTCAAAATCAACGATGGGTTCAATGACCACAAAGGCTTTCCCCTCCTCCATACCGCGGGTGCTTTCACGCACCACGCCAATGGGGATGCCCTTGGGAAATTCCACGCCAACGCCCGAGGTGACCACGGTATCGCCCTGCCTGGGCAAATGATTGTCGCTCAGGTAGTACATGCGGCAAGTGGGCTCCCCGTTGATTCCCATGGTGCCTTTTACCGTTCCCTGGTAACGTGTGGATTCGATCAGCGCAGGAATGCTGGTATCGCTGTTGATGATGGTCTGCACCTTGGCGGTGGTTTCGGTCACATCATAGGTATACCCCACCAGTCCGCCGGCCTTTACGACGGCCATATAATCCTGAATACCCTGATCGGAGCCGATATTGATCTGCAGCGTGGAAAAATAATTGGTGGAATCTGTGGAAATCACCTTGGCGGGTACGCCGTCAAACTGCGAATGGGTTTGCATTTCATACATCAGTTCGCTGTACTCATTCAGCTGTGTCTGGAGCTCGTTGACCATCATATTCTGGCTGAGCAGCGCGTCATATTTTTCATAGAGCTGTTCGTACTCATATTCGATGTTGCTGCGCAGCTTGAGACGCTGAATGTATTCCACAAACCAGCCTGTGCCTGAGGAAAAATAGCTCTGTACCGGCTGCATGACCCAAGCGATCGCCCGGCGCGGAATGTTCAAAAAGCTGTATTCTGGCAGGAGCCGCGACGCGATCATAAAGCCCATAACAAGCAGCAAAAGCACCACAATCAGCGCAAACGCCACATTACGAAGGCGGTGATGCGCCTCCGGATCGCTTTTTCTGCTTTTTTTACTGCGGTGCTTTTCCTGAAGCAGGTTTTTGTTCAGGCTGTCCTGCTCCGATACGGCAGCACCGTCTTTTTGCTTACGCGGCATTTCCATCCTCCGACAGATAAAACAAACTCAGTTTTCTTCTTCCCGCTGGATCAGCCCACCGGTCATGCGCTGGAGCCAATCGATATTTTCGGACAAATGGCCGATTCCCGTAACAGCGCATTCCAAGGGTTCCTTGGCCAGCAATACAGGCATATCCAGCTCTGTGGCGATAAAACGATCCATACCGCACAGCAGCGATCCGCCGCCGGTTAAATGAATGCCGCCACGCATCACATCGCCGGCCAGCTCCGGCGGCGTGCGTTCCAAAACAAACTGGATGGCTGCCAGGATTTCCTGGCATGGCTCCTTCAGCGCCTCATATACCATGTTGGAATTGATTTCCACAGTTTGCGGCAGGTTGGTTACCAGATCCCGCCCGCGCACAAAAGCTCTTCGGGTATCATTCATCTGCAGCGCGGCGCCAAGGTCAAATTTCACATCCTCCGCCGTCCTGTCACCGATCAGCATGTTGAATTCTCGCTTGATGTACTCAATAATGGCCTCATCCATTTTGATTCCGCCGGTGCGAATCGATTTGGCAACAACAATTCCTCCCAGGGAGATGACCGCCGTCTCCGTGGTGCCGCCGCCAATATCCACTACCATGCTCCCTTTGGGCTCAAACACCGGAAGGCCGGTACCCAGCGCGGCCGCGAAGGGCTTGTCGATCAGATGCAGCGCCCCGCGTCGGATCCCGGCGGCTTCAGCGGCTTCCCGAACGACCTTTCTTTCAACGGCCGAAACGCTGCTGGGGATGGTGATCCACCCGCGGGGACGGATCAAGCGCGAAGAGCCGATGGACTTGCGGATGAAAAATTCCAGCATATACTCCGCCATATCATAGTCCCGGATCACACCGCCCTTTAAAGGGCGGACCGCCGATACATCGCCCATGGTGCGCCCAAGCATGAGCCTTGCGTCATCGCCAAATGCTTTAACGGTTTTTTTCTTGCCGTCCTGCACCACCATGAGCGTGGGCTCATTGAGCACGATCCCCTTGTTTTTTACATACACCTGTGTATTTGAAGTGCCCAGATCAATTGCGATATCCGGCGCAATAATTGCCATAGCTGCACATCCTTATTTTATAGTTTCCACCCGATCGACCTGAGCATATCACGTACCAGATGCATCGGCAGCCCGATGACATTGGAGGGGCTTCCGGTGATTGATTTTACAAACATGCCACCCATCCCCTGCGCGCCGTACGCGCCGGCTTTGTCCATGGGTTCGCCGCTTTGAACATACCGCAAAGCGGAAGCTTCATCTATCTCCTGAAAATGGACTTCGGTTTCGTCCACGCAAACCTGGCTGTCCCCTGTTTTTCCGTCGATTACGCAAACGCCTGTATAAACGGTGTTTGTGTTATCGGAAAGC
>JAFUGB010000224.1 GCA_017469605.1 Clostridia bacterium | reverse complement strand
GCGAAGGGCAGGTTGAAGCCGGTGATGCCCAGCTTCACCGCCGTGAAGCCCACCTTCATGGGGTTCTCCTCCGCGATGCCTGCCGCCGCGAAGGAGGCCACGGCCACCGGCGGGGTGATGGCGGAAATGGAAGCGAAGTACAGCAGGAACAGGTGGGCGGGCAGCCGGGCCAGGCCCAGGTTGGTCAGGGCCGGAGCGATGGCGGTGGCGCACACGATGTAGGCCGCTGTGGTGGGCAGTCCCATGCCCAGCACCGCGCAGACCAGCATGGACAGCACCAGGCTGGGCACCAGGGAGTTGCTGCCCAGTTGCAGGATGAAATCGGAAAATTTGTTGCCCAGGCCGGTCATGGAGAATATGCCCACCACGATGCCGGCGGTGGCGCAGGCCGCCACCACGGTCACCATGGATCTGCCCGCGCTGATCATGCCCTGCAGCAGGTCCTTCAGGGTCATGCGGTCGTTTTTATCCAGGAAGGCGCACACGATGATGGCCGCGATGGACCAGATGGCGGAGAGCATGGGCGTCATGTTCAGGCCGATCATCAGCACCAGCAGCACGATCACGGGCACGAACAGCTTCACGCCGCGCTTCACCGAGGTCTTGAGGTCAGGGATCATTTCGGGGGGCAGGCCCTCCAGGGTCTGCTTCACGGATTCCAGGTCCACCATCTTGAACAGGCAGACGTAATACATGACGGCGGGCAGCAGGGCAGCCAGGCAGATGGTGGCATAGGAGATGCCGGTGATATCCGCCATGACGAAGGCCGCCGCGCCCATGATGGGCGGCATGATCTGGCCGCCGGTGGAGGCCACGGCTTCCACCGCGCCGGCGAAGCGGGACTTATAGCCGCTGCGCTTCATCAGCGGGATGGTGAAGGCGCCGGTGCTG
Source organism: Clostridia bacterium (assembly GCA_017469605.1). Classification (GTDB taxonomy): domain Bacteria; phylum Bacillota; class Clostridia; order Christensenellales; family Aristaeellaceae; genus SFMI01. The sequence continues at coordinate 9,238 of JAFUGB010000224.1, read as the reverse complement.
ACCACGTTGGCCACGCAGCTGCCGGAGATGGTGCCGAAGAAGGCGGAGGCCACCACGGCCATCTTGGCCGGGCCGCCGCGCTTTCTGCCCGCCAGGGCGATGGCAATATCCTGGAAGATCCGGTCTGCGTGGGATACGTTCAGGTACGCCGCGAACAGCAGGAACAGGAACACATTGTTGGCCGAAGTGGCGATGGGCTGGCCATAGATGCCGCGGTCACTGAAGATGGACAGCATCACGCGGGACATCTTGTAGCCGCGGTGGCCGAACAGGCCGGGAATATGGTTGCCAAACAGGGCATACAGAACGGCCAGGATAGCAATGATGGGCAGCACGTTGCCCAGCACCCGGCGTCCGACCTCCAGGGTAATCACAGCCATGATGCAGCCCAGCACCAGCAATTCGGTGGTCAGGTGGTTGTTCTGCATGTCTGTTGTGTAGCTTTCAAAATGAATGGAAATATACAGGCTGACGCCCACCGCCAACGCGATGAGCACCCAGTCGATGATGCGAAACAGCGTGGTCTGCGCGGGGGTCTTGTCCTTCATTTTACGGCCCAGGGGATAATAAATGAAGGTGAGCACGAAGCCGATCATCACGTGCAAGATGTAATACAGGATACTGGGGACGGTCAGGAAGGTGAACTTCCCTACGTGCAGGAACGCCGCAAACAGCGACACGGCGATGATGATGCCCTGCAGCACTTTCTGGTAGGTGCTTTTCTTTTCCATAACAGCTTTTCTCCTTTATGTGGACTATCCGCCGCCCGAAGACAGCTTTGTGCGGTGATATGCCGCCCGCCGGGACGGATGGCCCCCGTCCCTGTCGGGCGGTCCGCGCACCTGCGTTCAGGCCGCGGGAAGGAGAAAAATTACTTGGTGTATTCGGCGGGGATCAGCTCAGCGGGAACCTCCAGGCCAATCTCTTCCAGGTAGCGCACGGTGCCGGCGTGCAGGGGGCAGTTGAAGTTGATCATATTCTCCGCCACCATGTAGCTCAGGCCCTTGTAGTATTCCACCAGGGCGCCGTCGCTCTCCAGCAGGGTCTTGGTGATCAGGTACGCATAGTCCTCAGGCACCTCCACGCTAGTCACCATCATGTTCCATTCGGACACGGTGGTCAGATCCTCGGCAACGCCCTTGTAGGAGCCCGCGGGCATGGTAGCGGGGCTGTAGAAGGAGTAATTGTCGCACAGGAACTGCTGCTCCTCTTCGGTCAGGGCCACGAAGCTCAGGTCCTTGCCGGCCTCCAGCTCGGTGATGGCGGCGAAGGGAGGCAGGGAGAACAGCACGGCCACATCCACCTGGCCCGCGCCCACGGCGGTGGCGGTGGCGCCATGGCCGTCATTGAAGATGCTGGCGGGGGTGATATCCATCTTGGGGAAGGCATCGCGGAACACGCTGTCCATGGCCGCGCCCTTGGAGCCCAGGCCCACCACTTTGCCGTTCAGGTCAGGCAGCTGCTTGGCGCCGGTGCTGGCCAGGGAGTAGATGGTCAGGTAGGAGGGATAGAGGGGCACCAGGCCGCGCAGGTTGGTCATCTTGACGCCGTGGGTCCAGTCGGCCTCGCCCAGCAGGGCTTCCTCGATGGAGGAGGCCATGGCCACGCCGATTTCGGCTTCGCCGTTCTGGATCATGACCAGGTTGGCGGTGCCGCCGCCGGTCTCCTCAGCGGTCCAGTTGAAGTACTCGGGCAGCTGCGCGTTCAGATAGGAAGCAACGCCGGCCGCCACCACATAGAAGTTGCCGCCGGAGGAACCGCCCGCCGCGGAATAGCGCAGAGGGCTCTTGGGAGCAGGGATCTCTTCCGCCAGGGCGGCGGTTACAGACAGGGCCATGATCAGCGCCAGTACGAGAGCAAGAATCTTTTTCATCGATTTTTCCTCCTGAATTTAATAATCGCTATGAATGCCGCCTGGGACCATCAGGCAAATAATCCATTCACACCCCGGGAACCGGAACCGCTCCCCGGGGAAAGAACAGCATTATTCAAAGAGTACGCAAATCCGTTGTAACAAGTGCCCGGCAGTCGCCTTCGCTTCCTGCTTTGCCGCAGCCGTCCATGGGAATGTTCAATGCCCATAAAACAAGGGATCTAACATGAAGGCGAAACGCCCCAGTTACAGGAATACAGTCAGGCAATGGGATCGTCTTGAATGGGTGTCATGAAGACGCGGACGGCCCGGAAGGCCTTGCCTGTCTTCAGCCCGCCGCCCATCATGTGGCCGCCGGCCGTGGCGCAGCAGGCGTGCAGATGGACGAACAGGGGATTCGTGGTATCGGTGTACACGGTGGCCAGGGCGGGATCCATGCGCTCGCGCAGCATGACCTCGCCGGTGAGGGCCACCAGCTCCGCCGCTCCGTTGCATGGCGTGCTGGCCGTGCGCAGGGGCAGGGTATTTTCGATGGGGGCGGTAAAGCTCATATCGATCACGGATCCGATGGCCCCGATGACGTACACGCTCTCCCAGCCCTTTTCCAGGACATAATCGGTAATCACCTGCCGGATGTCCTCGCCGGTTTTCACGGTGACTTCGTAGAGTTCTGCCATATGCCCTCCTTACCGGTCCACCTTTTTGACGGCCTGGCTGGCGGCAATCAGGATGGGGTCGTACACCGGCGCCACGGGCGGGGCGTACACCAGGTCCAATTCATTGATTTCCGCCACGGTCATGCCCGCGGTGATGGCCGCCACAAACACGTTCACGCGGCCCGCCACCGTTTCGCTGCCGATGGCCTGGGCTCCCAGCAGGCGGCCCGTTTTTTTGTCCAGGATCAGGCAAATGGTATTATCCCGGCTGCCGGGATAGTAGGAGGCCCGGTCGCCCTTGGTGACGATCGACGCCGCCGCGTCGTAGCCCGCCTCCTGCGCCTGGCGCAGGCTCAGGCCCGTGGCGGCGATGTACAGATCAAAGCACTTGGTTACCATGGAGCCCAACACGCCCTTGAATGTCTCGGGCCCGCCGGCCAGGTTATCGCCCGCGATGCGGCCCTGCTTGTTGGCCGTGGTGCCCAGGGGCACGTGCACGGCCGCGCCGGTGATGCGGTTTTTCATCTGCACGCAGTCGCCGCAGGCGAAGATCGCCGGATCGGAGGTACGCATCTCGTCGTCCACCACGATGGCGCCCTTGACGCCCAGCTGCAATCCCGCGTCCCGGGCCAGGTCGCTGGCGGGCAGCACGCCCACGCTGAGGAGCACGAAATCCACGGGCACGGCGCCGTCCGCGGCGCGCACGCCGGCAACGCGGCCCTCCGCCGTTTCAATAGCCTCCACGGGGCAGCCAAGGTGCACGCGCACGCCGTTCTTTTCCAGCGTGTCCAGCACGGCCTGGGAGAAGCTCTCCTCCAGGAAGGGCAGCAGGCGCGGCATCACCTCGTACAGGTGCACCTCCACGCCGCTCTGGGCCATTTCCTCGGCCACCTCAAGGCCGATGAAGCCGCCGCCGATGATGGCGGCCCGCTTCCGGCCCTGGGCCTGCACCACGGCCTTCAGCCGGATGCCGTCCTCCACAGTGCGCAGGCAGTACACGTCCCGGGCATCCGCTCCGGGGAGATCGGGCACGATGGGCCGCGCACCGGTGGCAATGACCAATTTATCGTAGGGATGGATGCTGATGTCGCCCGTTTCCAGGTTTTTGACGGTGACTTGTTTTTTTTCGCGGTCGATACGGGTCACCTCATGATGGATGAAGGTGGGCACGCCGCGCTTGTGGGTCATCTGGTCCACGGTCAGGCTCACCAGGTCATCCGGCTCCGCGATCATGCCGCCCACAAAGTAGGGCAGGCCGCAGGCGCCGTAGCTGATGTATCCGGATTTTTCAAACACGGTGATCTCCAGCTCCGGCCGCACGCGCTTGGCCTTTGAGGCGGCGCTGAGCCCGGCGGCGGTGCCGCCGATGACGATCACTTTTTCCGCCATGTTGTCCTCCTTGCTGTCGTGGAAGGGATCAGATCTGGATGGTATCGTTGCTGGCATGATACTTATCCATCACGCCCATGTTCCTGAGGGTCTCCTCCAGGTGCTCCAGGCGGGTGCCGGTATAGTCCTCATAGGGCTTGCGCAGGTGGCCGCCGGGCAGTCCCAGCAGGTTCAGCGCGGCCTTGATGACCACGGGGTTGGAGAAGGTGTACAGCTCCTGCAGCAGGGGGAACCACTTGAAGTACTCCCGGCGGCAGTCCTCAATGATCTGCATATCCGTCCAGGGACGGGAATAGAGGGCCGCTTCCTCGGGGATGATGTTGCCGCCGATGTTGGCGGTGCCGGTGCCGCCCACCGCCAGGGTGGGGATCACGATGGAATACTTGGGGAAGTCGCAGCACATGATCTTGACCTTGCCTTCGCACAGGCGCTGCACCTGCACCAGCTGCTCCACGCTGGGCATGGCTTCCTTGTCCACCACAAAGTTGGGGTGGTTCTCCTTAAGGTACTGGATGGTCTCGGGCAGCACCTGCACGCCCAGGCGGCTGGGATTATTGTAGATACCGCAGGGGATCTTGACGGAGCCCATGCAGGTATCCAGGTGGGCTTTGGCGGCGTGCTGGGTGATCAGCACATAGGGGGGCACGGTGAACACCACGCCGTCCGCGCCTTCCGCCTCGCAGAACTGGGCGAACTCCACGCTGGCCTCGGTGGTGAGGGAAGCGGCGGAGAAGAATACGGGCACCACCTTGAGGCCGCGGGCCGCGCGGTCCTTCATATAGGCGATGACTTCCTTCACGATCAGGCGCTTCTCCTCCGGCTGCAGCAGAGTGACCTCGCCGGCGGAGCCCAGGATGAACAGCTGGTTGGTGCCGTGCTGGATCTGGCGGGCGATCAGCAGCTTGAACGCCTCAATATCGATCTGGTTATTCTTGTCGAAGGGGGTGGGCATGGCCACCCAGGAGCCCTGTAAATTCATCATGATAACGCACCTCTTTCTTAATAATTGAAACCGGTCCCCCGGTTTGCGCACATTATTCGTCCTCCAGCATGATCTTGAGGATCTCGATATCCGTGGCCTTCATGCCTTCCCGGCCCATGCGGCCGTAGCTGCGCAGGGTCTTTTCCGCGTCCTGCTTCACCAGGCCCTCGCCGCTGCGGAAGCCGCGGTTGACCGCTGCCATGTGGTAGGCCATCACCGCCGCATCCACGGAGGAGGCGATCTTGGCCGCGCAGGAGGCCTTCGCCCCGTCGCACACGATGCCGGAGATGTTCCCCAGGGTGTTGACGATGGTTTCCTCAATGACCTCCCAATCAGCGTTGTGCAGGTAGGCAATGGCCGCGCCCGCCCCCACGGAGGCGGAAACCACGCCGCAGTAGGCGCTGAGCTTGCCCAGCTCGTTCTTCTGGTAAATGGCAATCAGGTTGCTGAGCACCAGGGCGCGGATCTTCTTTTCCTGGCTCACGTGCAGCTCCCTGGCGTAGATCTCCACAGGCAGGCTCACCGTCATACCCTGGTTGCCGCTGCCGGAATTGATCATCACCGGCAGCACGCAGCCGTTCATGCGGGCGTCGCTGCCCGCGGCGGGATAGGCCCGGGCCCGGTTCTTTACGTCGTTGCCAAAGCTCTCCAGGATGGTGGCGCCCACATTGGCCCCGTACCGGTTGGAGAAGCCCTCTTCCGCGATCTTCAGGTTGCATTCCACCTGCCGCTCCAGCAGCTCCCGCACTTCGTTTACGTCCACGCAGTTGGCAAAATCGTAAATGTCCCGCAGGTTCAGCAGGCTGCGGTCGGTTTCCGTGGCGAAGCGGGCGGTAAGGCCCTTCCGGAAAAGAATCTCCCCATTGCGCTCGATGCGGACGATGTTGGTATGGGCAAAGGCGATCTCCACCAGGGAGGTATCCTCCCCCGCCCACATCTCCACAATGATCTGCAGGCTGGATACACCCTCCAGCAGCTCCACCCGGCAAATGCCCTGTTTGAGCAGCTTCCGGGTCAGGGCCAGGTCCTCCTCCGTCACATCGGTGAGCACCTCCAGCTTCTTGTCCGGGTTGCCGCCCACGGCCCCCAGCACAGCGCTGGTCTCGATGCCCTTCATATCCCCCGTGGTGGGCACCACCACGGCCTTGACGTTTTTGATGATATTGCCGCTGCACCGCACCACAATCCGCTCCGGCAGGCAGCCCAGCACGGCGCGGGCCTTGGCGGAAGCGTACGCGATGGCGATGGGCTCGGTGCAGCCCAGGGCGGGCACGATCTCCTCCCGCAGGATGGCCAGATATTCCCGATAGATTTTGTCGTTCATTGTTCGCGGCTCCGTAAAATTTTTTGCGGCAAATGCGCTTTCCCACGTACAATTTACATCAAAAACCGGCCATTTTCAACATTGTTGGAAACAAGTTAATTTTTTATCAAATGTAACATTTCTTACATTTTCGCCCGCTCCTCCTCATAGGCGCGGACGCTGATCTGGGGATGGCGGTTGACCACGCGGAGGAAGCCCTCGGCGCACAATTCGTTGATGAGCTTGCTCACCGTGACCCGGGCCCCGCTGACGATGGTGCTGATCTCGTACTGGGTATAGTTCACCTTCATGCCGTACCACTGGCCGTCGATGGTGCAGGAGGTATCCGCCGTGGTGCAATACAGGCGCTTGATCCGCTCCTTGCAGGAGGAGAACACCAGGTTTTCGATCTCCTGCCGCAGGATGCGCAGCTTTTTGGCATAACTGTGCAAAATGGTCTTGCGGAACAGCTCGTTGCTGTTGATCAGCTCCTCATACCGGTCGATGGGGATATGCAGCAGCCGGCTTTTGACCTCGGTCTTGGAATACAGGCCGGTGGGCTCGTCCAGATCGCAGGGCGTTTCGCCATAGAACCAGCCCGGCGACAGGGTATAGAGCACCTTTTCCGATCCGTCCACGCCGATGATGTAGTGGCGGGTGCGGCCCTCCGCGATGTAATACACGCCGTCCAGCACATCCCCCGGCTCATGGAACACCTTCTTGGCGGGAAATTCCAGCACCGTGGCGTACTGTTCCAGCAGCGCCTCCAGCTCCCTGCGGTTGGTTTCCGGCGGGGTGATGTTGGCGTCCTTCCACTCCTTCACATTGCTTCCCTCCTCGCGCAGGCAATACCTATATTGCCTATCGTTTTAATGTGAATTGATTCATTCTATCATAATTATACTATACTTTTCAATAAAAAAGTTGCAAAAAAGCAGGGGCTGTGAAACTTTTTTCGCAGCCCTTGCAAAATATTCCGCTTACAGACAGCGTTCCACCGTCATTTTTTGCCGACGGCCGCGGGATTTTGCTCCGGCCCTCGTGGATGCCGCGAATTTCTTTTGCCCTTTTCCCCGCTGCGGGGCATGCCGCCCAAAAATGCGCTTGACAGGCACAGCGCGCAATGATATTCTATATATGCTCCAATTGGAGCATATATAGAAGGAGGATCATTATGGATTCAACAGAAAAGGTATCTGTAAACATGAACATTGGAACACTTTCCCAAATTGATCTGCTTGTAGATTTGGGCTATTATTCCAATCGCAGTGATTTTATCAATCAATCGGCGCGGCAGGTTTTGGAACAGAAGCGCGCGATTATAGAGGGCGAGGCCCAGCGGCACCTATCCTATAACGAGGAATGGTTTACAGGCGTGTACGTCTTCACGGCGGCGCAGCTCCGCCGTGCGCGGGAGGCCGGCAAAAAAATAAAGGTCAGCGGTTATGGCCTGGCCGTGATTGACAAAAGACTGGATGAGCTGGCGCTGGATACCATAGAAGAGATCAGCGTCAAGGGCAAGGTGCTTTGTTCTGAGCGCGTCAAAAAGCATCTGGGCTTCAAATAACGCGGGACCTCCTTATTGGATGCGCTGCGCATTGAAAAAAATATCCATATGCAGCCGGACGGCGCTGCAACGGCGCAGCGCTGTGCTTTTGGGGATCCAATTCCCGTTTGTCAACGCATGTCCGCTGCCCCTTCCGCCCATTTCCGCAGCGCCGGGCGGTTGGCCGAGGTGATCTCTGCGGGCAGGGCCCGCGGGGAAAACCAGCCGAGCTCGGTGACTTCTTCCCGCTGCATGCGCGGCGTTCCGGAATAATCCCGGCACAGGTACACGCAATCCACCACCGATACCCGGTCGCCGTTGGGATACGTAAAATCCAGCTCCGGCCCCGAAAACACACCAAACAGCGCCATGCCGCCGGCCGTCAGGCCCGTTTCCTCATACAGCTCGCGCCGGGCAGCGTCCTCCACATTTTCAAACAGCTCAACGCAGCCGCCATGATAGCCCCACATGCCGTTATCGGCCCGGCGCTGCAGCAGCACCCAGCCTTCCGCGTTCACCAAAATCACGCTGGCGCCCACAACGATCAGCGGGTCATGGCCGATCTTCCGCCGCATGGTCTGTATATACCCCATCGCGTATCCTTCCCGCAACCACCCGGCTCAGGCCGTTCAGGTCACTGTATCGTTCAATTTCCCGATAGTCCTTGGCCATCAGGCCGCAAACCGCCGCGCCCTGATCGCTGCCGATCTCCAACAGCAGCCAGCCGCCCGGGACCAAATACCCGGGTGCTTCCTTTATAATGCGCCGGTAAAAGTCCAGCCCGTCCGGTCCGCCATCCAGCGCCAGCGCGGGCTCCCGCCGCACTTCCTCCTGCAGGCTTTTGAGCGCGCCCGCCGGAATATAGGGCGGGTTGCTGACGATGATATCAAACCTTTCGCCCGCAAAAGGCGCAAACAGATCGCCCAGCCGCACCTCCACATCGGCCCCGCAGCGGGCGGCGTTCTCCCTTGCCAGCCTGGCGGCTGTATCGCTGATATCCCCCGCAAGCACCCGCGCTTGGGGAAAGGTTCCGGCAATGGCCACCGCCAGCGCGCCGCTGCCGGTGCACAGGTCCAGCACGCGCTCCGCCCCATTCATGCGTTCCATTGCCTGCTGGCACAGCGTTTCGGTATCAAACCGGGGAATCAGCACCCCCGGCGCCGTTTTAAGACACAGCCCCATGAACCATGCCTCGCCTGTAATATATTGCAGCGGTTCGCGCCGGGCGCGGCGGCTTACCAGCGCTTCATAGGCGGCAAGCGCCACCGGGGACACTGGGCGCTCCGGATCAGCCCGCAGGTTCAGCTGGGGTTCTCCGGTCACATGGGACAAAAGCAGCGCCGCGTCGTCCCGGGCGTCAGGCACGCCGGCGGCCTCCAGCCGGCGCGCGGCATCCCGAAGCGTTTCTCGAATGGTGGGCATAAAACTCCTTTTGAAAAACGCGGGCAGGCGCTGACCGGCCCGCTCAGATCATCAACAAACCCAGCGT
>JAFUGB010000223.1 GCA_017469605.1 Clostridia bacterium | reverse complement strand
ACCATGGTAACGCCCGCCGCCATGTCCCGCTATATCGCGGCGCTGGGCAACGGCGGCAAGGTTTGGAACCTGCATATCATCGATTCGGTGGTATCCCCGGAGGGCGAAGTAATTTCCAAAACCGCGCCCAGCCTGTTTAACCAGCTGGAAGGCGTAGCGGCGTACCTGCCCTATATCAGGGAAGGAATGAAGGGCGTGGTGGACGATTCCGGCACCGCGCAAAAGCACTTTAAGGGCTGGGCTTACAGCGATGAAATCTGGGCGAAAACCGGAACTTCCCAGATTACCCGCGGCAATATCAAGCTGGATCTGGAGAACAACTCCTGGTTCTGTGCGCTCACTCCCTTCTCCACTGATGCCGAAATTGCCGTGATCGCCTTTATTCCAAACGGTTATTCCGGCGGCGAAAGCTCTGTGGCCGTGAAGGAATTCATTGGTTGGTGGATGAATGAAAAGGAGAAGAACACCGGCGATGTGACCGTGGTGGGCGGCAATCAGCTGATGCCCTGATGAGGTAAGCATGGGTAAAATTATTTCACTGACAGGCTGTAAAGGCGGCTGCGGCGCTTCCACGCTGACCGCGGCGCTGGGGCATGAGCTCTCCGCCGCTGGGAAAAGCGTGTGTTTGCTGGATGGCAGCATCGGTATGCGCGCTCTGGATATTATCCTTCGCGTTCAGGACAAAGTGGTGTTTGACCTGTATGACCTGTGCGAGGATATCTGTTCCATGGAGCAGGCGCTGGTTCAGGTCAACCAAAACTTATATATGATCGCCGCGCCGCAGCTGGATGTAACCGCTCAGTTAAATGAAAAAAAGCTGCAGCATCTTTTAAAACGCCTTGAAAAGCGGTTTGATTGCGTGCTGATTGATGTGTCTTATGTCTTTTCCCCGGTAAGCGCCGCCTTCTACAGAAATTCAAATGAAAGCGTATTGATTGCCACTTCGGGTGACATTGCGGGCCGTAATCTTGAAAGAATTTGCGCATTCATACGCGAGGAAATCGGGATTCCGGTCAGCTGCATCGCCAATTTCACGGAAAGCAATTCAAAGCAAGCAGGGCAGATTCAAAATCTGATCAGCTACCTGGATATTCCGCTCACCGGCGCCGTGCCGTTTTATGAAGCGGTGTTTTTGGAAGCGCTGGACCAAAGGGAATATGACGCTTATCCGGGGAAGATCAAGGCCGCTGTCCGTAACGCCGCAAAAAAGCTTGACGGAAACGATATTTCCCTGAACCTGTACAAAACCAGGAGGTTACCGTGGCATTCCTGAAAAGAAAAATGGGCCGGCAGATGGTTGGCGTTATGTCCACCGAGGACAGGCGAACGCGTGCACATCTGGATATCCCCTTGTTGATCATCACATACGCGTTGGCGCTCTTCGGCGTGTATTGCATCGCAATTGCCACCTTTAATCCGGACAAGGGAACCGATTTATCGGTATTGAATTATATTTTAAATTCCAATACGGCTTCCTGGCAGGCGGTGTTCTGCCTGGCTTCCCCACTGATCCTGGGATTCCTGGTGGCTGTTCCTTATGAACTCATGCGCGTACAGGGTCGCTTGGTTTACTATGGCATTATTGGCCTGCTGCTGCTGGCCTTGGCATCGGAAGCCATTTCCGGCGTTTCCGCGTGGATCCCCATTGGCCGTGGCCGAACCATTCAGCCCGCCGAGTTTATCAAAATCGGTATCATTCTTATGCTGGCGCGCAGCCTGTCCAGCACCGAAAAGCCTTTTAACACGCTGCGCAACGCCATGCATAACCTGGTCATATTTGGCGCTCCCGTGCTGATCACGCTGGCGCAGGGCGAAGTGGGCTCGGTACTGGTTATGTGCGTGATTTTCTATGTGATGCTTTACTTTGCGGATGCAGAGCCCTGGCTGCTGCTGACCATTATGATCCTGGCGGTACTGGCTGTATTCGGATTGTTTGGCTATATGATGGTCAGCGGTTCCCAAAGCTTCCGACTCCAGCGCATATTGTCCTTCCTGAACCCGGAGGAATACAAAAACAGCGGCGGATACCAGATCCTGAACTCACAGCTTGCCATTGGTTCGGGCGGCAAAACGGGCATTGGTACCTTTGTAACCGGTTCGCTGAGTCAGTTGAACTATGTTCCCGAGGATTGGACGGATTTTATTTTTTCCGCCATTGGCGAAGCCTTTGGATTTGTGGGCTGCGTTGGGGTGATCATTGCCTACTTTATGCTTTTGCTTCGGATGTTCTACCTGGCAAACTATATCGCGGACAAATACGGCAAGCTGATCATTTGCGGCGTAATGGCCATGTTCTT
>JAFUGB010000222.1 GCA_017469605.1 Clostridia bacterium | reverse complement strand
CGCACCGACTTTGACTTCTACCGCTCTCAGCTGATCAACGCCCACCTGGCCAACGGCGACAGCGCCGACGCCGTGGAGCCCGTGATCTATGACTTCTACACCCAGATCGAGAAGGCGTTGGCCGGTGATCGTAGCCTGCTAGGCCGCTACATTTGCCAGACCATGGCCTACCCGATCGATATGAAGCTCCTGGAGGGCGGCTGGCTGTGCGCCCAGTATGGCGGCCCGCTCACCGAGAACATGCAGCTGTACCAGGAGACGCTGTACGCCGATCTGAACAGCGCGATGGTCAAGGTCATTATGGGTGAAGATATCAGCGTGTTCGACAAAGCCGTTGAAACCTGGTATCAGAACGGCGGACAGGCCATCACCGACGATGTGAACGCCTATTACGCCAGCCGGTAAGCAATAACACCAGATTGTATTGAGTAAGATTTGGGAGAGGGAGCGCATCTCGCCTCTCTCTCCCTGTTCATTGCGGGGTGCCCGCTTTTGGATCAAAGTCCTGGAGGAACCTGTTATGCCGAAATCGCTTTCCGCCGCGCCCAGGCAGCGCATTTTCAGCAAAGCCCGGCTGAAACGGGATTATCCGCTGTACCTGATGCTGCTTTTGCCCGTGCTGGTGCAGCTGATCTATCATTACATCCCCATGTTCGGCATCGTGATCGCCTTTCAGAAATACCTTCCAGCGAAAGGCATCTCGGGCTCTAAGTGGGTCGGTTTCAATAATTTCAAAACGCTTTTCGGCAATCCGGCCTTCAATCGCGCTTTTCGCAACACGCTGATTATTTCTCTGTGGAAGATCGCGCTGGACGTGATCGTGCCCGTTACCTTTTCCCTGCTGCTGAACGAGCTAAGATCCAGCGCTGTCCGCCGCACGGTGCAGACCTTTATTTATCTTCCGCACTTCGTTTCCTGGGTGCTTTTGGCCGGTATATTCACCAAGATGCTCAGCGGAACGGGCATCGTCAACCGATTCATCAAGCTGCTGGGCGGATCGCCCATCATGTTCATAGGGGATAATAAATGGTTCCCGTTCACCCTGATCTTCACGCATGTTTGGAAGGAATTCGGCTATGGGACGATCGTGTACCTGGCGGCTATTTCAGGCGTCAATGAGGATTTGTATGAGGCCGCGGCCATCGATGGGGCCGGGCACATCCAGCAGACGATCCATGTGACGCTGCCTGCGCTCATCCCCGTCATCATCCTGATGACCTGCCTTTCGATCGGCAATATCCTGAGCGCTGGCTTTGATCAGGTCTATAACATGTACAACAATGTCGTGCGGGAAAGCGGGGACATCCTCGATACGCTGACCTACCGACTCGGCTTTGAACAGGGGAACTTTGGATTGTCCACCGCCGCTTCATTGTTCAAATCCGTCATTTCCTGCGTCCTGGTCTTTGCGTCTTACCGCATTTCCTATAAGACCAGCGGTTACAAGGTGTTTTGAGGGGGAAAAGCAGATGATAGAACGAAAAAGCGCCGCCCGGCGGGTCTTTATCCCCCTCAATTATGTGTTCTGCATCCTCGTTGGCTTGCTTTGTCTTGCCCCGCTGGTGCATATCCTGGCCGTCTCGTTCAGCGGGCTGGACGCCGTTTATTCCAACCATGTCGTCTTCTGGCCGGTGGATTTCTGCCTGGACAACTACAACATCGTCGTGCAGGACGGACAGTTCTTCCAAAGCTATCTGATCAGCTTCGTCCGCACCGCGCTCGGCTTAGGCATCGGTCTGATCCTAACCATGCTGGCTGCCTATCCCATGAGCCTGAGCAAGCGTGTTTTTCCCGCCCGCACGTTCTTTGTGGCCTTTTTTATGGGCACGATGCTCTTTAACGGCGGCATGATCCCGAAGTACTTGGTGGTCAAGCAGACGGGCATCCTGGATACGATCTGGGCGATGATCCTTCCTTGCGCGGTCAGCACCTATCACATCATCCTGATGATGAACTTCATGAAGGAGATCCCCGATTCTATCTCCGAATCCGCGTTCTTAGATGGTGCGGGGCACTTTACCACCCTGACCCGCATCATTCTGCCCCTCTGTAAGCCGTCGATCGCCACGGTCAGCCTGTTTATCATCATGGCGCACTGGAACGCCTGGTTTGACGGCATGATCTATATCACGAACATGGCGCTCAAACCCCTGCAAACTTACCTGCGCAGCATCGTCATCGTAGACGCCAGCGTGGGGGACAGCAACGTCTACCTGGAGGATATCATTGCCAATGCCACCAAGGATGGCGCGAATGGCGCCAAAATCTTCCTGGCCATGGCGCCCATCCTGTGCGTGTATCCCTTCCTGCAAAAGTATTTTGCCAAGGGCCTGGTCCGCGGCAGCGTGAAGGAATAAAGGAGGTTCACCGTATGAAGCTGACCCAGTATACCACCACCAAGGATCATCCGTTGTGGGAAATCCCGGCCCGAGAAATGGGCACGCCCATGGCCAGCGCCGTTACGCTGAAGATCGATCCGATGCCCGCGCCCAATCCGGTCCTCGGCTTTGGCGTGGCGCTGACCGGCAGCAGCTGCTATAATCTGAGCCTGATGCAGCCGGACGAAAGGGCTTCCCTGCTGCAGGACCTGTATGGGGAAAAGGGCCTTCGCCTGAATGTGGCCCGCCTCACGGTTGGCAGCAGCGATTATTCGCCTGAAATGTATTCCTATGACGATGCCCCCGGCGACGAGGCGCTGGCCCACTTTTCCATGGCGAGGGACGAGGAATATATTCTGCCGATGCAGCAGGAGATCATCGGGGCGGCGTCCGATCTGTACCTGTTTGCTTCTCCCTGG
>JAFUGB010000221.1 GCA_017469605.1 Clostridia bacterium | reverse complement strand
TGACGTGCTTGACCACGCTCAGGTCATGGGAGATGAACAGGTAGGCCACACCGCGTTCCCGGTTGATATCCCGCATCAGGTTCAACACCTGCGCGCGGACCGAAACGTCCAGGGCGGAAACCGGCTCGTCGCAGACGATGAAGTCCGGCTGAGAAATCAGCGCCCGTGCGATGACGATGCGCTGCCGCTGACCGCCCGAGAATTCATGGGGATAGCGGTAGATCTGGTATTCCTCAAAGCCCACATATTTGAGCATCTCCTTACAGCGTTCAAAGCGTTCCTCAGCAGTGCCGATCTTGAAGATGTCCAGCGGCGCGCGGACGCTCTCCAACACAGACATGCGCGGGTTCAGGGAGGAATAAGGGTTCTGGAACACCATCTGCATATGCTGACGCATTTGGCGCATTTCCTTGCTGGACAACTTGCGCAGGTCCTGGCCGTTATAGCGGATCTCGCCCTCGGTGGGCTCGATGAGCCGTAGCAGCGTGCGCCCCAAGGTGGATTTGCCACAGCCGGATTCGCCCACCAGACCCAGGGTTTCACCCTGATGGATGGTCAGGCTGACGTCGTCCACCGCCTTGACCATGTTTTTGCCCCGACCCTGGAAATACTTTTTGATATGGTTCGCTTCAAGCAATACTTTTTTCTCACTCATCGCAAACCTCCACAGCCTTGTCCTCATACAGCCAGCAGCGCACGCTTTGCCCGCTTTCCACCAGGAACTGGGGCGGCGCCGCCTGCGCGCATTTACCGACGCACTGGTTGCAGCGGTCCCGGAAAATGCAGCCCTCGTGCTTCTGGGTCAGATCAGGCACGTTGCCCGGGATTGCGTACAGCTTGTCCTCCTGCCTGTCCATGCGCGGTACGCTGGCCAGCAGGCCCTGGGTGTAGGGATGCAGCGACTGCTTGAACACCTGGTGCTTGGTGCCGCGCTCCACGCATTTGCCGGCGTACATCACCATGATGTTGTCCGCCATGCCGGCCACTACGCCCATATCATGGGTCACCAAGATAATGGCGGCGTTCACCTCGTCCCGCAGCTTGCGCAGCAGGTCCAGGATCTGCGCCTGAATGGTTACGTCCAGGGCCGTGGTGGGCTCGTCAGCGATAAGCACCTTGGGCTCGCAGGACAGGGCCATGGCGATGATCACGCGCTGGCACATGCCGCCGGAAAGCTGGTGCGGGTATTCCTTCATGCGTTTTTCAGTCTCTGGGATCCCCACCTTTTTCAGCCAGGACAGGGCGTGCTCCCGGGCTTGAATCTTGTTCATATCGGTGTGGCGGCAGATCGTTTCCACCATCTGCCTTTCCACGGTAAAGACCGGGTTCAGGGAGGTCATGGGGTCCTGGGAGATCATGGCGATCTCCTTGCCCCGCAGGTCGCACATTTTCTTTTCCGGCAGGTCCAGCAGCTGCTTTCCCTCCAGCACCACCGAGCTGCCTGGCTGCACCTTGCCCCCGTATTTTTCGATCAGCTTGAGGATGGACATGCTCATCACGCTCTTGCCGCAGCCTGATTCGCCCACGACACCCAGTATCTCGCCCCGTTTCAGGGCAAAGCTGACACCGTTTACCGCGGGGAGGATGCCCGTTTTGGTGCGGAAGAAGGTTTTCAGATGATCCACCTTCAGCAATGTTTCTTCCGTCATGGATTCATCCGCCTCCTTAAATCTTGATCTTGGGATCCAGCGCCGCGCGCAGGCCGTCGCCTACAAAGTTGATGCATACCACGGTTACCACCAGCACGATGCCGGCGGGGATCCAGGCCCAGGGCCGCAGCATCAGCGTGGACAGCGTTTGGGCGTCGCGGATCATGTTGCCCCAGGTGGGGGTGGGGATCTGTACGCCCAGGCCCAGGAAGCTCAGGCCGCTTTCCGCCAGGATGTTGCCCGCCACGGCGAAGCTGAACGTGACGAACACCGGGGCCATGGCGTTGGGCAAGATGTACTTGACCATCAGCATGCGGTTGGGCGCGCCGGTGGAGCGGGCCGCCTCCACATAGACCTCCTCGCGCACGGAAAGCACCTTGCTGTACACCAGCCGGGTATAGCCCGTCCAGCCCAGGAAGCCCAACACCAGCATCAGCGACCGGGCCGACGCTCCCAGCACCGTGACCAACACCATCTGGATGACAAGGGCCGGGAAGGACATGAAGATGTCCACCAGCCGCATGATGACGCTGCGCACCAGGCCATCGTAGAAACCGGCCAGCAGGCCCAGCGGAACGCCGATCAGCGCGCCGATGGTGGCGGCGATGAAACCCACCGACAGAGACACGCGCCCGCCGTATACGATCCGGGCGAACACGTCGCGGCCCACGGAGTCCGTGCCCAGCAGGAACTGTCCGTCCGGTGGGGCGTTGAATTTGCCCGGCGTGGACGTATAGGGGTCCAGATCCATGATGGAGGGCAGCAGCAGGATGGCCAGGATCTCCAATACCAGGACGACCAGGGAGACCATAGCCACCCGGTGACGCACAAACCGGCCCACGGCATCCCGGAAGAAGACGTTTCTTGCTTTTGCGTGATTCTTCATACCGTGCACCTCCCTCAGTTTCTGATCCGCGGATCAAGCACAGCGTACAGAAGATCCATCAGCAGATTGGTCAGGAGGACCGCGATGGTAATGTACATGGTGATGCCCATGATGACCGGGTAATCCCGATAGGTTACCGAAAGCACCATCAGCGTGCCCATGCCTGGCCAGCCGAAAATCTGCTCGATGATGATGGAACCGCCCACCAGCCCGGGCACCGACATGCCGATGCAGGTCACGATGGGCAGCATGGCGTTGCGCAGGGCGTGCACGTACAGCACCACCCGTTCCCGCAGGCCCTTGGCGCGGGCCATTTTGACGTACTCCTCGCCCATGACTTCCAGCATGGCGCTGCGCGTCTGGCGGATGTAATTGCCCGAGGAAGCCAGGGACATGGAGATGGTGGGCAGCACCATATGCCGCATCAGATCAGAAAAGCTATTGGAGGTCACCGAGGTATACATGCCGCCCGTGGGCAGCCACCGCAGCTTGACGGAGAAGAAATAGATCAGCACCAGGGCGATGAAAAAGCCTGGCATGCTGGAACCGATGAAGGACAGACCGGAGGCCAAGGTGTCCCAGATGGAATAGGGCTTGCAGGCCGCCAGGACGCCCAAGGCCACGCCAAACAGGATTGACACGACCAGCACCGTGAGCGTGAGAATCAGCGTGGGGCCGATACGCTCTCCGATATCCTTGATTACCGGATTGGATGTGCGGTACGAATAGCCCAGATTCCCCTGGAACAGGCGTTCCAGCCATTTGAAATACTGAACGTAAATTGGCTGATCCAGACCCATTTCATGGCGGAGCTGCTCAACGTCCTCCACCCCCATTTCGGGTGTGATCATGGCGTCCACGGGCGAGCCCGGTGTCATATTGGACAGGAAGAACACCAGTGCGGTCATACCCAGGAACACGGGGATCATGATGAGGATGCGCTTGAGGATATATTTTTTCATACGGCTCCTCCTGTGGCTACGTCAATCCAGCGGCCCTGCTTTCCGCTGGCCAGGCATGCATCGATGATCTTCATGATCCACGCGCCTTCCGCGATGGTGGCGTAGGGCGTCTCCTGCCGCCAGGTATCCGTCAGGATGGACTGGTAGAAGGCGTTGACGGCCTGGTACAGCGCGTCGTTCCAACCCTCGGGATGGCCGGCGGGCAAACCGGTAAAGCGCCTGGCCCGTGGGGACAGCGCGGCGGCCTCCCGCTGCAGGATCTGGTTGGGCTCGTCCCTATGGCCGATGTACAGCAGGTTGCTTTCCTCCTGCCGCCATTCGTAGGAGCAGCGCTCAAAATCGAACCGCAGGCGCATATCGTTTTTATGCCCGGCGGAGATCTGCGATACCTGGAACAAGCCCTCGGTGCCGTCCTCGAACCGGGCCATGATGCTGGCTGCGTCCTCGTTGACCACGGGGGCTTCCCGCAGCAGGCGGCCTTTTTCCTTGGAGAAGGTCTGGGCCTTTTCGTACTGGCAGCGGATGGGATGGACAACCGTCAGGTGGGCGTTGACTGCAGTGATCCGCTTGCCCAGCACGAACTGGCAGGTATCAAACAGGTGCGAGCCGATATCTGCGATGGCGCGGGAGACGCCGCCAACCTTCGGATCCAGCCGCCAATCGTAATCATCCTGCATCATCATCCAGTCTTGGATATAGGAGCCCGTTACCAGGAAGCTGCGGCCGGCCTGCCCGTCCTGCACCAGATCGTGCATATGCTGCACCAGGGCGTTCATGCGGTAGTTGAGGTTGACGCCGTTGGCCACGCCCTGCCGCTCCGCCAGCTGCTGCAGCTTTTCGCCCTCGGCAGCGTCCAGCGCAAGGGGTTTTTCGCAGTACAGGTGCTTATGGGCCAGCAGCACCTTTTCATTCACGAAATAATGCATGCTGGTGGGGGTACAGTTGTGAACCACGTCCAGGCTTTCCCGGTCCAGCATTTCCTCCACGCTCTGATAGCCATGGACCTGATAGCGCTCTGCCACTTCCTGTATCCGGGCAGCGCTGCTATCCGTGATTGCTACCAGCTCAGCCTGAGGAATGCGCGCAATCGCCTCGATATGCTTGCCGCCAATAAAGCCCGTGCCCACCACGCCAACGCGAATCTTTTCCATGATCCTTCGCCTCCACTTTTTCAAGCATTACTGCCAGTTTTCATACATGCGGTCCAGCGCCGCGGCCAGATCAACGCTCTCCTGCAGTGGCATCTCCGGAGATTCCTGCAGCCCGGCCGCCACGCAGCGCTCCACCTCTTCGATCTCAAACTGAAAGCCTGGAAAATCGAAGGGAAGTGAAATTACCCTTTCTCCGTGCTGCGTACGCATAATCGCCCGCTGCGGATGCCAGAAATCCGGGATCCATACCGCGCCCTTTTCAAAGGCGATGTTGGCCCCCTGCACCGATTCCCCCTGGAAGCCGCTCATGATCTGCGCCAGGCCGCCACCGGGGAACCGCAGCAGCGCCGCGCTGCGCAGGTCCACATCGTTTTTTTGCTGTGCCATTGCGCAGACGTCCACGGGCATTTCGCCAAATACCATAGCGGCCATCGCCAGCGGATAGATGCCCGCCCCGCGCATGGCCCCTCCGCCCAGATCCCGGCGGAAAAAACGCAGCGCGGGATCGTATGGGCTGTGATAGGAAAAATCCGCCATCACGTTATACGCCCTGCCCAGCTCCTCAGATGCCACCAGGCGGCGCAGCCAGCGCGTGATGGGGAAAAAGCGCGTCCACATGCCCTCCATCAAAAAGATGCCGTGCTCCCGGGCCATGCGGACCATTTTCTCGGTCTCCTGGGCCGACATGCCCATGGGCTTTTCGCACAGGATGGGCTTTCCGGCCCGAACCAGCGTGCGGAAATGCTCCAGATGCACGATGTGCGGCGTGGCCAGATACAGAATCTCCACCTCGGGATCAGCGGCCAGCGCCTCCAGCGCTGTATACCGCCCCGGGATCTGCCACCGGTCGCAGAACGCCTGCAGGCTTTCCTCCCTGCGAGTATACGCAGCCGTCACGGTGGAAGCAGGCATTTGTTTGAATGCCTCCATGATCCGCTCCGCGATCCTGCCCGTGCCCACGAAGCCCCATTTCATTGCTTCCACCTCGCTGTGATGTCGGTCATGTATAAATGGTGTAAATATTACTGAAAATTTTCAATTTAATTTTACATAGCATTCAAAACTTTGTCAAGGGGTTAATCCCTCTTTTTTCGATTATTTTCTTAATTTCAGAAATATTTTTCTTTTTTGGATTTTTCTTTACATTTTTCATTTCATGACGAAAAAGAAAGGACCTCCTTTTTCATGAAGTCCCTCCTCCGCTTTTACCGATCGGACAATTGGCCGTATTCCACGTCTGAGACCGGCCCAAACCAGGATGGCATGCCGGACGTGGCGGTGGCCTTCACCGCAAGATAGG
>JAFUGB010000220.1 GCA_017469605.1 Clostridia bacterium | reverse complement strand
CCGGGAGCGGTTCTTTGCGTTCAAATTGCCTGGTCGGGGCAATTGTTTGATTGCGTCCAACAGGCTGTCGCCGCCGAGGTCCAGGAGATGAAATCTCCTGGTGCGGGGTCTTAGGGGCCGCACAGGCCCCTATCGTTTCCCTCCCCCGTCAAATCCCAGCTTTACTGCTCCTGGCCCTCGTCGATTTTTTCTTCTTGGCCGCAATTGGCGTTGATGGCGATGCGGCGGGCCTCCTGGCGGGGTTCGGGTTTTTCCTTGGGAAGGGTCACATACAGGATGCCGTTCTTGTGGCTGGCAACGATGTGATCCTGGTCAATTCCCTCCAGGTTGAAGGAACGGGTTACATGGCCGTAGCGGCGTTCGCTGTAGCAGTTGCGCTCGTCCTTGTGCTCTTCATTCAGTTCGGCATTGATGGTGAGCACGTTATTTTCCACGCGCAGATCAATGTTCTTTTCATCCACACCGGGGAGCTCGGCTTCCAGAAGATAGTTGGTGTCGTTTTCGCGAATGTCCACCCGGAAGCCGGCGTTGCCGCCCATCCAATCGCTCATATCAAAGAAGGAGCGGAAAAAGCGGTCGTCAAACAGCGAGGGCATGGCTTCATGGGCGCGGGACATATTGTGATGAGAACGGAAAGGAATCATTGTATACATAAATCATACCTCCTTAAAATAGCTGCTTGTTTCATTAACTGCGTGTTCATTTTCTCCTGAACACGGGTTTATTATACATTGAAGGTCAAAGAAAGGCAAACTATAAAAAGTCAAAGAAAGTCAAATATGCGCCATTTGACTTCCAAATTCTTTCATATTCTAATAAAATCAAAGATATTCACAAATATTTAATGGTATACGCCATATTGCCTTTC
Organism: Clostridia bacterium; assembly: GCA_017469605.1. GTDB lineage: Bacteria > Bacillota > Clostridia > Christensenellales > Aristaeellaceae > SFMI01. Next base: position 3,521 of record JAFUGB010000220.1, on the reverse strand, counting down.
GGAAGACGGCCCTTGTCCTGTATTCCAATTTGTGGTATACTGAACCCAGCGAATCACAGAAAGGCTGGAAAAAACGGTGGTCGTTATTTTCGATCCCGAAGGCGTATTGACCCAAACAGCGTCCTGCAGGTTTGGCGCGTGGAAGGAAATGGCGCGGGAGCAGGGCATTGTATACAATGAAGCGATGGACGCGCAATTGCAGGGTATGGAGCCTGAGACGCGCCTGCAGAGTATTCTAAGCCGGGCACACCGCGGTTATTCCGCGGCGGAGCGGTTGGCGTTGCTGGCGCGGCAGGATGATTTGTTTGATGACCTGCTGCTTAAGCTGGGGGAGGGGGCCATGCGCCCCGACGCGCTGAAGATGGTGAAGGCCCTCCACAAGCAGGGCATTGCCCTGGGGGCGGTAATGACCGACGGAATGCCGGGGCGCGTGCTGCGCGGATTGCCGCTGTGGCGGTATTTTGCGGCGATTTCCCGGAAGGAGGAGATCAGCGCGCAGCTGGCTGACGTCCAGCTGCGGCTCTGCGTGCCGCCTGATCAGTGCTTGCTGGTTACAGCCTATCCCGGAAGCGCTAAGATCGCAAGGGGCGTGGGAATGCAGGCGCTGCTGTGCGGCAGGGAGGAAGAAAACGATGTGATTTTGCAGCAAATCATGGCGATACTGCCTGATTTTGCCGATCAAAAATATGAAAACGGAGGTTTCTATGCTGGATAAAAGAATCGCGCAGGAGGTCATCGACTGCGCCTTGTCCACCGGTGGCGACTTTGCGGAAATTTTCTATGAGGACAGGCTGAATAATGGCGTGTCCATGCTTTCGGGCAAGGTGGAGAGCGTTAACAGCGGTCGCCTGCACGGGGCTGGTGTTCGGGTATACTTGGGCTTCCGGGGCGTTTACGTGTATACCAATGATACCAGCCGGGAGGGCTTGCTGGCCTGTGCGCGCCGCGCCGCGGGTGCGCTGCGCGACGATGCACGCATTGCGGCGCAGCCCCTGAAGGCCCATGAATATGTCAATAATAATCCCATTTTGATCATGCCCTCGGCGGTAAAGACTGCCCGCAAGATTGAGAAAATGCGGGCGGCGCAGGCTGTTATGGCTGCTTATCCGGAAATTGTCCAGAGCAATATCCGCTACAATGACAGCGAACAGTATGTATGGATCGCCAACAGCGACGGCTTGTATGTCACCGATACCCGCGTGTACAGCCGCATGTATATCACCGCCATTGCCAGCAACGGCACGGAAAACCAGACCGGGTCCGAAGGCCCCGGCGCGCTCCAGGGCTTTGAAATTTTTGACAGCCGTATTGATCCTGAAGCCTCGGCCCGGAAGGCGGCCGAGCGCGCCGTTGCCATGCTGCACGCGCCCGTTTGCCCGGCCGGCGTGATGCCTGTTGTGATCGATAACGGTTCGGCGGCGTGATCTTCCATGAAGCCTGCGGCCACAGCCTGGAGGCCACCAGCGTGGCCACCGGCGACAGCGAATTCAGCGGGAAGCTGGGACAGCAGATTGCCGCTTCCTGCGTTACCGCGCTGGATGACGGCACCATCCCCAACGAATGGGGCAGCGAAAACATTGACGACGAAGGCACGCCCACCACAAAGCTGGTCTTGATTGAAAACGGTATCCTGAAAAACTATATGATCGATCGGCTCAACAGCCGCCGCATGCAGATGCCCGTTACCGGCAGCGCCCGCCGGCAGGATTATTCCTACGCGCCCACCAGCCGCATGCGCAATACCTATATCGCCGCGGGAAACGATGATGACGGCGAAATGATCGCCACCATGGGCGACGGCCTTTATGCCAAGTCCATGGGCGGCGGCTCGGTGAACCCGGCCACCGGCGAATTCAACTTCGCCGTGCAGGAGGCGTATATTGTCAAGGATGGCAAGATCGATCATCCCGTGCGCGGCGCGTCGCTGATCGGCCGCGGCAGCGAATTGCTGACCCGTATCGATCGCGTAGGCAAGCATATGAAAATGGCCCAGGGCATGTGCGGCAGCCTCAGCGGCAGCGTGCCCACCAATGTGGGTCAGCCCATGATCCGCGTCAGCGCCATCACCGTGGGCGGCCGTTAAGGAGGGGTGAGATATGGAAAAAACTTTGTTCATTGAAAAAATCCTGCGGGCCGCGCTGGACGCGGGCATCGAAGCGGCTGAGGTATATTCCTCCTCCCGCGATTCCTTCCGCGCCATGAGCCATCACGGCGAAGTAAACAACTATTCCGTGGCCAGCCGAAGCGGCCTGAGCCTGCGCGGATTGTATCAGGGAAAAATGGGTTATGCCGCCACCGAGGCCGATGACGCGGAAGCCATTGATCAGCTGGTACGGGGAGTTATTGAGAGTGCCGAATTGGTGGAGGATGATGCCGTCCAGGAGATCTATAAGGGCGATGAAGCGTATCCCCAAATCGATAATTACGCCCCTGCCCTGGATCAGGTGAGCGAGGAGGAAAAGCTCAGGCTGCTGCTGGATATGGAGGATAAGGCGCTGCATTCCGGCGATGAGCGAATCAAGCAGGTCAATTACAATATGGTCTCTTCTACCAGCGCCTCCTCCCGGATTGCCAATACGTTCGGGCTGAACCTGAGCCAGCGGGATAACCTGATTGTGGCCTATACCTCGGTGGTTGCCAAGGACGGCGATCGCGTTGCCACAGGAAGCGGCTTTGGCTTTGGCCGGGATTTTGCCGCCCTGGATGCCGGGAAGATTGCCAAAGAGGCGGTGGAGGAAGCGCTGTTCTACCTGGATGCCGCTCCCGTTCCCAGCGGTTCTTACCGGGTGATCATCGATCGCCGCTGCATGCCTGATCTGCTCAGCACCTTCGGGAGCGTTTTTTCCGCCGACGCGGCGCAGAAGGGCATGTCGCTGCTGGCAGGACGGGAGGGCGAAATGATCGCCGCGCCATGCGTCACCCTGATGGATGATCCCCATATGGCGGGCGGGCTGGCTTCTTCCGGATTTGATGCCGAGGGGGTGGCCACCCAGGTAAAAGCCGTGATTGAAAACGGCAGGCTTACTACCCTGCTGCATAACCTGAAAACAGCCCGCAAAGCAGGCGTCAAATCCACCGGCAACGCCAGCAAGGCAGGCTATTCCGCGCCTGTTGGCGTGGCGCCCAGCAATTTCTATTTTAAGCCCTGCACGAAAATGCTGGAAGAGCTGATGGCGGATATGGGCAGCGGCATTGTAATTACCGAGGTTAGCGGCCTGCACGCGGGGGCAAACCCGGTCAGCGGCGATTTTTCCCTGCTGGCCAAAGGATATACCGTTGAAAGCGGCAGGAAGGGCAATGCCGTGGAGCAGATCACCGTGGCCGGCAATTTCTATACGATGCTGAAAAATATCCGTGCCGTGGGCAGCGATCTGGAGTTCGTCGGCTCCTCTGTGGGCAGCCCCTCGGTGGATGTGGGCGAAATGAATATCGCGGGCAAGTAAGCCCTGGTCTGATTGCTATCCTTTGTTCAAATCAAAACCACCGGCTCTGTGGAGTCGGTGGTTTAATTATGGAATTCT
>JAFUGB010000219.1 GCA_017469605.1 Clostridia bacterium | reverse complement strand
TCGGTTGAGCAGCTATCCATGCTTCTGATGGGCAAGCCCTTGAGCCGAAAAGGATATTTTATATCAATAGAAGGTTTGGATGGCTGCGGCAAAACAACGCAATCCAACGCCATTGAAAAAGCATTGCGTGACTTTGGTTATACGGTGCGCAGAACGCGGGAGCCCGGCGGCTGCCCCATTTCGGAAAAAATCAGAGATTTACTGCTGGATATCCAGAATACCGGAATGTCTGATATTACCGAAGCGCTTCTGTATGCCGCCTCCAGGGCACAGCATGTTCGCCAGGTAATCATGCCGGCCATGGAACAGGGCGACGTGGTGCTGTGTGACCGCTTTGTGGATTCCAGCGTCGCCTTCCAGGGAGGAGGCCGCGAATTGGGCGTTTCGCTCATTCAGCAGATCAACGCCCCCGCGGTGAAAGGCTGCCTGCCCGATACCACTGTCTTCCTGCGGCTGGATCATGATACCGCACTGCGGCGCAGGGAAAACGCGTCCGCACTGGACAGGATCGAAAGCGAAAAGGCAAGCTTCCACGCAAGGGTGGAAGCGGCATATGACGCTTTGGTGCAACAGGATCCCACGCGATTCATCACGGTGGACGCGCGAAAAGAGCCGGAAAAGATCACGGAGGATATTCTTTCCGCGCTCTTGGATCGAATGGACGCGGCGGAGGTTGTGTAATGAGAGTTGTTGTTGGCATGTCGGGCGGCGTGGATTCGGCTGTATCGGCGCTTTTGCTGAAGCAGGCCGGTTATGACGTCCTGGGCGTCTTTATGAAAAACTGGGAAGAAAAGGACGCGGAAGGCGTTTGTACTTCCGAGAGCGATTGGAGGATGTGCAGCAGGTCTGCGAATTGATCGATATTCCCTATTACAGCGTCAATTTTGCCAGGGAATATTGGGATCGAGTATTTACCCTTTTCCTGAATGAATACAAAGCGGGAAGAACGCCTAACCCGGATGTGCTCTGCAACCGGGAAATCAAGTTCAAGGCATTTCTGGATTTTGCCATGAAACTGGGCGCGGAGAAAATCGCCACAGGGCATTTTGTGCGGACAAACAGTGACGGACAGCTGCTCAAGGGCGTTGATCCCAATAAGGAGCAAAGCTATTTTTTGTATATGCTGCATAGAAAGCAGCTGGAAAAAGCCGCCTTTCCTGTGGGCGGAATGACCAAGGAACAGGTACGCGAAATCGCGTTAAACGCCGGGCTGCCCGTTGCCCGCAAGAAGGACTCAACGGGGATCTGCTTTATCGGAGAACGGCAATTCAAACCGTTTTTGAAACAGTTTTTGCCCGCGCAGCCCGGGGATATGGTTACGCCCGAAGGTGAAGTGGTGGGGCGTCACGACGGTCTCATGTTCTATACGTTGGGACAGCGCCGGGGACTGGGGATCGGCGGGCACGGCGACGGACGCAGCTATTTTGTAGTGGATAAGGACCTGGCGCACAACAAATTGATCGTGGCCCAGGGCGAAGACCATCCGCTGCTGTATTCCCGGGGCGCGGTTATTGAACAGCTCACCTGGGTGGATGATTATCATATGCCTGTCATTGGGCTTGATTATGGCGTCAAAACCCGCTACCGCCAGCCCGATCAGCAGGCGAGGCTTTCCGCGCTGGAAAAGGATACGGCCGTTGTGTCCTTTGCCGCGCCGCAGCGCGCTGTTACGCCCGGGCAAAGCCTGGTTATTTATGACGGAGAGGTTTGCATGGGCGGCGGAATCATCCGTGAAGCGATCAGATGACCTGTGAAAACCATCTTTTTGATACACAGGCCTTGGCTGAAGCAGATCATATAAAGCCGCCGAAAAGGCGGTTTTTGAGCATATTGACAGCGCTGAAATTTCAAAGTATAATATTAATCGGTTAATTAATAAACGCTTATGTAAAAAGCGGAAAGGAGCGGGATATGATAGAGCATGTCATCGAATCCAACAAGAAGATGCTGCTGCTGTATCGCGGCATCGTGCGCCATATGCTCATGCGATACGGTCTGCATCCAGGACAGCCTGAAATGCTTTACTATGTTCAAACGCATCCGGGGTGCTTGCAGCGCCAAATCGCTGAAGAGGCCGGCGTATCCGCCGCTTCGATTGCCGCTTCCTTCAAACGCATGGAAAATGCCGGTTTGGTCCGCCGCCGCTCGGATACCGCCGATTTGCGCTGCAATCGCGTATACATAACCGAAAGAGGGGAAAAGGCAATCCAAGCCTGTATGGAAGAAATGCAGCGCATCAACCAGCTTATGCTGCGGGATCTGGATACGGAGGAAACGGAAACGCTGCTTCGCTGCCTTACAAAAATAAATCAGAATTTATCACAGGTGCGGGATACTTCATCCACATCGTGCCTTTGATTGATCGGGGAGGCTATAAAATGAGAAGATTTACAGCGTTTCTGCTGGTGCTTTTAATGTCTTTCGGCATCCTGCCATTTGCCGCTGCGGCGGAACCATCTCGAATGGTGGCTTCTTTCTATCCGATTTATATCTTGGCAATGAATGTTTTGGACGGGATAGAAGAAATCGCGCTGGATTGCATGACGGCGCCGGATACAGGCTGCCTGCATGATTACCAGCTTTTGACCAAGGATATGATGAAACTTTCCGATGCCGACGCTTTGATTGTATGCGGCGCTGGAATGGAAGCATACCTTCCGGATATAGCAAAACAGTTTCCCGATCTTCCCGTAATTGATTGCTCCCGCGGAATCAACTTGATCCCGGAAGAACATCACGATGATGACGAAGACGAGCAGGAGTACAACGCACACACCTGGCTGGATCCGCAGAACGCGATCCAAATTGTGAAAACGATCTCGGAATCCGCAATTGAGATTTTCCCCGACCAGAAGGACGCCCTGCAGCAAAATGCCAACGCGTATATTGAGCGGCTTCAAGCGCTTGATGAAACGCTGAAAGAGATGCTGCTGCCGATAAAAGGGAAAAGAATCGTAACCTTCCATGAGGCGTTTCCTTATTTTGCGCAAGCCTACGGATTGGAAATAGCGGCTGTCATCAATGAGGAGCATGAAAATACGCTGTCGCCTGCCCAACTCACACAAGTGATAGAAGCCGTAAAAGCCGCGGGAGTCCCGCCGCTCTTTACCGAACCGCAATACAGCGCAGCGGCGGCCTATGCCGTAGCGGCTGAAACGGGCGCGGAGATTTACACGCTGGATCCCCTGGCCAGCGGCGAAATTGATTCCGGCGCTTACGAGACGGGAATGCTGGCCAACGCCGCGGCCCTTTTGGAGGCTTTTGAATAAAATCCGAATAAATTTGCCGCAATCTGTCATGCTGAAAGATAGAAATGGAGGATAGCATGCGGATTGCGGCAGTTATTTTTTATCTGATCATGATTGCGCCTGTTCGGCTCGATCTGTATTTTTACGCGGATGAAAAAGACCTGCCCCATGGCTTCGTATGCGCTGCGCTATGGGGCTTTTCCCATTCACTGCGTTATCATGTTGAAAAACGCGAACAGGAATTTATTCTGTGTATCGGAAGGAAAAGCAAAACGCTCAAAGGAAAAATAAACAGAAAGAAAAGGAATAACGTGCTTTTTATGCCGCTGAAAAAGGAAATCAAAAAGCTGATCGCCCTTTTTCATTTTCGCTTGTATGCGCTCATCGGTTTAAAGGATGCCGCCAACACTGCCGTCGCATGCGGAACGCTGAATGCTATATTTGGCATTTTTCCCTATATAAAAGCAAGTATCCGTCCGTATTATCAAGCGAAAGGGTATGCGCTCTTTTTTCATTGCATAGCAGAATTCAGGCTGGGCACCCTATTTTTGACTTTTCTGCAAATCGGTATTGCTTCCGCAGTACGCATTTTATCGGGAGGAAACGTAAATGGAAATCATCAAAGATCAAAAAATCAGCTCGGTCATGCAGACGGCCCTTGAAAACATCAAGGATATGATTGACGTGAATACGGTGGTGGGGGAGGCGGTCATTGCCGGAAACGGCAATACGGTGATTCCGGTTTCCAAGGTGAGCTTTGGCTTTGTGGCGGGCGGCGGTGATTATGGAAAAGCTGATGATCCGCGCCATCCCTTTGCGGGCGGATCGGGCGCCGGCGTTTCGCTGCAGCCTGTTGGATTCCTGGTCATTGGGCCGGATGGCGACCATATGCTGCCTGCTCAGAATTTGCTTCCCTGGGAACACACCATCGCCATGCTTCCCCGGCTGATCAGCGATGTGAAAGCTATTTTTTCCAAAGATGAATCAAACGCCGACGGAGAGATGCCCATGGGGGAAAAACAATGAAAAGAATCCTCCTATTGCTTTTCTTTTGCCTTGTTTTCCTGTATAATAGCAATGTGGCATTGGCTGATGCGGCTGCCGCCGCGGTCATCGATGAAAAAACAGGCCGCGTTCTCTACGCGACCAATGAAATGGCTGAATTGCCCATGGCGTCCACCACAAAGGTCATGACGGCAATGCTTGCCATTGAAAACTGCAATTTGGATGAAACAGTGACCGCAAGCGGCAACGCCTATGGCGTTCCCGGAACAAGCATTTACCTGGACAAAGGGGAAACGCTCTCGCTGCACGATATGCTGTATGGTCTGATGCTTGCCAGCGGCAATGACGCGGCTGTGGCTATTGCCGAGCATGTGGGCGGCAGCGTGGACGGTTTTTGTGAAATGATGAACGCCCGTGCCGCGGAAATCGGATGCCGCCACACGCATTACGTTACCCCGCATGGTTTGCCGGCGGATAATCATTACACCACGGCGCTGGAATTGGCCATGATCGCCCGAGAAGCGATGCGGCTTCCTTTCTTTCGGGAAGTGGTTTCCACGCAGCGTGCCGTTATTCCCTGGCAGAATCACGATTACGATCGGATCCTGAATAACAAAAATAAGCTGCTGTCCACCTTTCCCGGCGCGTTGGGCGTCAAAACAGGCTATACAAAGGCCGCGGGCCGCTGTCTTGTTTTTGCCGCTGAACGGGATGGAATGACGTTGATCGGTTCGGTGCTGAACTGTCCAGACTGGTTTGACCAGTCAGCGGCATTGTTGGAACAAACCTTCCAGCAATACCATCTGTATACGGCGTTGGAAGCGGGGGAAATCGTCTATCGCCTGCCGGTCAAAAATGGGACGCAGGACGGCGTGAACCTCATTACAGCCCAGGCCCTGAGCGCCCCCTTGGCCGATGGCGAAAGCGCTGAAATCAGTTTCCGTTGGCCGCAGGCGCAGCCAGGCGGTTTTTCGGCGGGCGCGGTGCTTGGATCGGCAACGCTGATGGTGAACGGAGAACCGCTGTGCAGCGTTTCATTGATTGCCTCCGAAGGCGTGGCGGAACGCAGCTTTCGATATGGGATCGAACGAACCCTTGAAAATTGGCAATTCTTGGGCAACTGAGAAAATGCAGATCCTGCTTTTATTGCTCTGGGGATTGATTGATCTGAGCTGGTATATTGCATTTTTAAGCAAATGACAGGAGAGCGAAATGAGATTACAAAAGTATTTGGCCTTATGCGGCGTTGCGAGCCGGCGACATGCCGAACAGATGATCGCTGACGGTCTTGTACAGGTAAACGGGCAAACCGTGACCGAAATGGGGATTCAGGTAGAAGAAAGCGATATTATTTGCGTGCGCGGAGAACGCGTATTGCCTGAAACCGAAAAGCGATATGTTCTTTACCATAAACCCATGGGCGAGGTCACAACGGTCAGCGATGAAAAGGGCAGGGATACCGTTATGGATCATTTCCGCGATTATCCTGTCCGGCTATATCCCATCGGCCGATTGGACTACGATTCGGAGGGCTTGCTGCTGTTGACCAACGATGGTGATTTGGCGGCAAAGCTGACCCATCCCAGCCATGAGGTGGATAAAACCTATCTGGCAAGGATAACAACGCATCTTACCCAAGAGGAGCTTCATACGCTTCGCAGCGGCGTTTTGCTGGACGACGGTTTCCGCACCTCTCCCGCCCATGTACGGGTAATCCGCGAGGAGACCTTCGCCTCCGCGGTATTGATCACCATCCATGAAGGGCATAATCGCCAGGTCCGCCGGATGATGGAGACGGTGGGGCATAAGGTACTGCTGCTGCGCCGGGTTAAATTTGGCCCCATTGATTTGCGCGGTGTGGAGCGCGGCGCGTGGCGTGAGCTTACGCCGGACGAAATACGCGCGCTAAAGGAGCTTTGACATGCGGGAATTTACCCTGAAATCCGCCCGCTATATTGCCGCAGACTGCCTGCGGCGATTTTTGATGCCGGGCGATCTGGCGATTGACGCCACCATGGGAAACGGGCATGATACGCAAAGGCTCTGTGAGTTGGTGGGGGAAAGCGGACACGTATTTGCTTTCGATATACAAGAGCAGGCGGTTGAGGAGACAAAGAAAAGGCTGCTTGAAACAGGCATGCTTTCCCGCGCGCACCTGTTTTGCTGCGGGCATCAGCATTTGGCGGAAAAGGTAAATGTGCCTGTACACGCCGTTGTTTTTAATCTGGGCTGGCTCCCAAGAGGCAACAAAGAGATCACGACCCGCTGGGAGACGACCGAAGCTGCCGTACGCCAAGCGCTTGATCTGCTTTTGCCCGAGGGGATATGCGCCATTTGCGTATATCCCGGCCATGAAGCAGGCGATTATGAACGGCAGAAATTGGATGAAATGCTGCGAAAACTGCGTCCCCAGGAATTTAACGTGCTGCGGCACACTTTCATAAACGCCGGCCCGGGCGCGCCAGAATGCTATCTGATTCAAAAACAACCGCAAAAATCGCAATCTGTCAAGGAATAACACTTGACAAGCGCGGCTTAATATATTATAATAAACCTTGTCAAGGCTTAATGCTTGACAGGAGGGAAGCCGTGGCGGAGGAAATTCTGCGTAAGGTGGATGTGGATTGGCTGCTATGCCTGTACGGATCCATGCTGACCGATAAGCAGCGCGAGATCGCCGCGCTCTACTTTGAAGAGGATTATTCTCTGGCCGAAATTGCCCAGCAGGAAAATGTAAGCCGACAAAGCGTGCATGATACGCTTCACCGCGTTGAAAAGCAGCTGCGGATGCTTGAGGAAAAGCTGGGGCTCAGGCGTCGGCTGAACGGGGTTGAGGAGGCGCTTCGGCAAGCGCTGGACGCGCTGCCAAAAGCCAATGAAACGATTCCGGCAAGAGATTGCCTGGAAAAGGCGCTTCGCCTTTTGAATGACGAGGAGGAAACCAATGGCCTTTGAGGGTCTTTCGGACAAGCTGCAAGCCGCGTTTAAAAAGCTGACAGGCAAAGGCAAGCTGAACGAACAGAACATCAAGGATGCCATGCGCGAGGTGCGTATGGCCCTGCTGGAAGCCGACGTTAACTATGTGGTCGTCAAGGACTTCATCAAGCGCGTCACCGAGCGCTGCGTTGGCACGGAGATCCTGTCTTCCCTGAACGCGGGACAGCAGGTCATCAAGATCGTCAACGAGGAACTGACCGCCCTCATGGGCGGCTCAAATGCCAAACTGACCTGGTCTTCCTCTGTGCCCACGATTTATATGCTCTGCGGCCTGCAAGGCGCCGGCAAAACCACCATGTGCGGCAAACTGGCCAATTATTTGATCAAAGAAGGCAAAAAGCCTTTGCTGGCCGCCTGCGATATTTATCGCCCGGCCGCCATCAAACAGCTGCAGGTGGTAGGCGAGCAGGTAAACGTTCCGGTATTTGAAAAGGGCACCCAAAATCCCGTGATAACGGTGCAGGAGGCTGTGGATTACGCCCGCTATTATGGGCGCGATGTGCTGATTATCGATACCGCCGGCCGGCTGCACGTGGATGAAGCGCTGATGAATGAGCTGGCCGAAATCAAAGCCGCCGTGCATCCCCAGGAGATCCTGCTGGTTGTGGACGCCATGACCGGCCAGGACGCCGTAAACGTGGCCAAGGCTTTCAATGATCAGCTGAACATCGACGGCGTGATCATGACCAAGCTGGACAACGATACCCGCGGCGGCGCGGCGCTGTCTGTCCGTGCGGTCACCGGCAAACCCATCAAGTTCTCCGGTACCGGCGAAAAG
>JAFUGB010000218.1 GCA_017469605.1 Clostridia bacterium | reverse complement strand
GCCGTGTTTCATAACCCCATGGGTGCCTTTCGCAGAAAGGCGGAGCATAGCTGCAAAGAAGCCAGTTGGCGATGCTGCGCGAAGCGTAAACCAAGCTTGCTTCCGCCAGTTGGGTTTCGGTCGCCCGCCGAGCTCCCGGGCATCAAAAAAGCAGGGCAATTTGCGATAAAACAAGTTCACTTGTTTTTCTGCAAATTGCCCTGCTTTCTCCTGTGCGCAAAGCGCACAGGTCGCGCGGCTTTGCCGCGCCGCCCGGGAGCGGGTCTTTGCTTTTTCGTTTCTCTTTGTAATTGCCGCTTTTACGGCGACAAACGCAGCCCTTTCTGGTTCTCTTTCGGGCTCCGAAAGAGAACGCCCCCGTTCGCATCTCTTTCCTGTCAAACTTGTGTTTTCAGGTTTTCGTATCAGGCCATAAAAGCGATACGCGGCCTGTTTGCGCCGTCTTTTTCATATCAATGATCCGCTGGTTTGACGAGCCCCGGAACCGGAGGCGGATATCCTTCCGCGCCTGGATGAACGGCCCGTCCACCAGCACGTCCACGGCGCGCAGCATGGCGGGCGTTTCGGCGCGGCAGGCGGGATGCGCGGGATTGGTCAGCTGCTCATAGGTGTATCCGGTATAGGCCCAGATATCCTTGTCCGGGAAAGCGGCCTTCACCCGCCGCAGGAAGGGCAGCAGCGCCCGCTGGTTCGCGGGCTCAAAGGGATCGCCGCCCAGCAGGGTCAGGCCGTTGATATAATCGGGCCGCAGCAGGCGCATCAGCCGGGCTTCGGTTTCTTCGGTAAAGGGCTGTCCATAGCAAAAATCCCAGGTTTCGGGCTGAAAGCAGCCGGGGCAGCGGTTGGTGCAGCCCGAAACAAACAGGCTGACCCGCACGCCCGTGCCGTTGGCGATATCGCAGTTTTTGATCGCTCCGTAATGCATGGCTTACAAATGCAGCACGCGCTCTTTGATCTCCTGCGTGCGGCCCTGGTTCCAGAATTGGGTGCCGATGTAGCCGCAGGTGCGCCGGGCCACGTTCATCTTGTTCTGGTCCCGGTTGCCGCAGCAGGGGCAGGTCCATACCAGCTTGCCGTCGTCCTCCCGGATCTCGATTTCCCCGTCCCAGCCGCACACCTGGCAATAATCGCTCTTGGTATTGAGCTCGGCGTACAGGATGTTGTCATAGATGAATTTCATCACCTGCAGGACGGCTTCCAGGTTGTCGTTCATATTGGGCACTTCCACATAGCTGATGGCGCCGCCCGGGGACAGCGCCTGGAACCGGCTCTCGATGGCGATCTTGTCAAAAGCGCTGATGGGCTCGGTAACGTGGATGTGATAGGAGTTGGTGATGTAGCCCTTATCGGTGATGCCCTCAATGACGCCGAAGCGCTTTTGCAGGCACTTGGCAAATTTGTATGTGGTGCTTTCCAGGGGCGTGCCGTACAGGGAATAATCAATGTTTTCCGCGGCCTTCCACTTGGCGGTATATTCGTTCAGCCTGCGCATGATGGCAAGCCCCAGCGCTTCGCCCTCGGGCTCGGTGAGCTTTTTGCCATTCAGCGCCTTCACGCATTCCCACAGCCCCGCGTAGCCCAGGCTCAATGTGCTGTATCCATCGTAGAGCAGGCGGTCGATCGATTCTCCCTTTTCCAGGCGGGCCAGCGCGCCGTACTGCCACAGGATGGGCGCCACATCGGAAAGCGTGCCCCGCAGCCGCTCATGGCGGCAGCGCAGCGCCCGGTGGCACAGTTCCATCCGCTCGTCAAAAACGCGCCAGAAGGCATCCATATCCCCGTGGGCCGACAGGCCGATATCCACCAGGTTTACCGTGACCACGCCCTGGTTGAAGCGGCCGTAGTATTTATGCCGGCCGGGCTCGTAATTGCCCGCGTTGGCAATGTTGCCCACGGCGTTATCGGTAAACCGGTCCGGCGTCAGGAAGCTGCGGCAGCCCATGCAGGTGTACACGTCGCCGCCCTTTAACTGCTTCATCACCTTTTCTGAAATATAATCGGGCACCATGCGCTTGGCCGTGCATTTGGCGGCCAATTCGGTCAGCGGATAATAGGGATCGCCCGGGTGGATGTTATCCTCCTCCAGCACATAGATCAGCTTGGGGAATGCCGGCGTTACCCAAACGCCCTGCTCGTTTTTGACGCCCTCGCAGCGCTGGCGCAGCACCTCCTCGATCACCAGGGCCAGGTCGTCCTTTTCCCGCTGGCTTTTGGCTTCGTTCAAATACATGAATACCGTCACAAAGGGCGCCTGTCCGTTGGTGGTCAGCAGTGTGACCACCTGGTACTGGATGGTCTGCACGCCGCGCTTCACCTCGGCCCGCAGCTGCCGGTCCACCATGCTTTCTTTGACTGTTTCATCCAGCTCCACCCGGCAGTCAGCCAGCTCGGCTTCCAGCTCCCGGCGGATCTTCTCCCGGCTTACCTGCACAAAGGGCGCCAGGTGCGCCAATGAAATGGACTGGCCGCCGTACTGGTTGGAGGCCACCTGGGCAATGATCTGGGTGGCTATGTTGCAGGCCGTGGAAAAGCTGTGGGGCTTTTCAATCAGCGTGCCGGTGATCACGGTGCCGTTTTGCAGCATGTCCTCCAGGTTCACCAGGTCACAGTTGTGCATATGCTGGGCATAGTAGTCCATATCGTGAAAGTGGATGATGCCCTCGTT
>JAFUGB010000217.1 GCA_017469605.1 Clostridia bacterium | reverse complement strand
TATTTTGCTTTATCACCCATGTGTGATATAATGTGATCCGAACGCTGAAGCAGGAAAAAGATGTGTTATGGTACAAGCCTGCCGGAAAGCGAACGATGCAGCAAACGGAAAATGACTCAAAAAAGCATGTGGGAAAGGCGGCTGAACAATGTCTGGCAATTTGGATAGCGCTGCGGGGTTGAAAGCTTTCCTGGTGGGCAACTATGCGGAAACGCTGGGCATCCTGCCCGCGCTGACGCTGCTGTTGTTCCTGGCCTTCATCGTGCATATTGACCGTTACATCCGTCCTGATCTCAAAAGAACGATGCGGATCATCATCCTTGTGCTGTTCAGTTTGGTAGCGCAGAATTTCCTGGAATACCGTCTGGCAAAGGGTGAGGTGCAATGGCTGGCGCGGACGCTGACCGCCATTTACGGCTACGCCATCCGTCCGGTGATCCTGATCCTGTTTCTGCGGGTGATCGCTCCGCAGAAACGCTTTGGCTGGGCGTGGACGCTGGCGGGCGTCAACGCGGCGGTGAATGCCACGGCGCTGTTTTCCCACATTTGTTTTTGGATCAGTGAAGATAACCACTATCATGGCGGCCCTCTCTCCTATATGTGCCTGTATGTCAGTGTCATTCTGCTGGTCTATTGGTTTGCGCTGACGATTCAGGTGTTTTCACCTCACAAACGGAAGGAAACATGGGTGCCCATTCTGGTACTGGCGCTGATCGCGGGCGGGCTGGTGCTGGACAAAAACGTGGGCCTTCTGGAGCAGCCGATTACATATCTGACTATCTCGGCCGTGATCGGCTGCGTGGCTTATTATATCTGGCTGCATTTGCAATTCGTGCGGGAGCATGAGCAGGCTCTTCGGGCAGAGCAGCGCATCCAGATCATGATGACGCAGATTCAGCCGCATTTCCTCTACAACACCATCGCCACCATCCGTGCCCTGTGCCGCAGAGACGCGGAGAAGGCGGGCGAGGTGGCGGCAAAATTCGGCGATTATCTGCGGCAAAATCTGGATTCCCTGAACATTGTGGGATTGATTCCCTTTCAAAAGGAACTGGAGCATACGAAGATTTACGCGGAGATTGAAATGGTTCGCTTTGAAAACATCCGCGTGGAATACGATATTCAGGACGACCGCTTTGCTCTACCGCCCCTGACGCTCCAACCCCTGGTGGAAAACGCCATCCGGCACGGCGTCCGCATCCGGAAGGAAGGCATCGTGCATGTCTCGACCCAAAAGACGGAAACGGGCCATGAGATGATCGTATGGGACAACGGAAAGGGCTTTGATGTGAGTCAAATCGAAGCCGCCGAGGGAACGCACATCGGCATCCGCAATGTGCGGGAGCGGATCGAGGGCATGTGCGGAGGAACGCTGAAGGTGGAGAGTGTCCTCGGAGAAGGAACAACGGTGACGGTGACGATTCCCGCCAAGGAAAAGGTGAGAGCATGAAAGTAATCTGTGTGGATGATGAACGGCTGTTGATGGAAGACACGGTATCCTTGTGTCAAAAGATCAAACAGGTTGAAACGGCAATCGGTTTTACCCGGCCCGAAGACGCGCTGGATCATCTGGAAGGAAACCGGGCGGATGTGGCGCTGCTGGACATTGACATGCCAGGCATGAGTGGCCTCGAAATGGCGAAGATACTGCGCGAGAAATGGCCGGAAATGCAGATCATTTTTCTGACGGGCTTTCGCCAGTTTGCCCTGGAAGCTTATGAAGTTCACCCCTCCGGCTATCTTCTCAAGCCTGTGAAAGAGGATAAGCTGGCGGCGGAGCTGGCCTACGCAGCATCCAAACCCCAACGGAAGGAAAACGCGCATATCGAGGCGCATACCTTCGGCAATTTTGATCTGCTGGTGGACGGAAAGCCCATCGCCTTCAAGCAGGCCAAGTGCAAGGAGCTGCTGGCGTATCTGATTGACCGGCACGGGGCCAGCGTGACCCGCCGGGAAGCCTTCGCCGTGCTGTGGGAGGATCGGATGTATGACCGTCCCATGCAAAAGCAGCTGGATACCATCATCCGCTTGCTGCGCGTCACGCTGACAGAAAACGGCATCGGGGACATTTTTGAACTGAAAAGCGCAGCCATGCGCATCAACCCCGATCTCATTTCCTGCGACGCCTGGCGCTATTTCGCGGGAGATCAAGACGCCATCCGGCTTTACCGGGGAGAATATATGAGCAACTATTCCTGGGCTGCATTCACCGAAGGGTATATGAAGCGACATAACAGATAACCTCATCCATAAAAAGACCGGCCTCCCCGCAAAGGGAAGCCGGCTTTTTTGATGTACAAGGATCAATCGCGCTGCAGCACGATACCCTCGGCGGGTGTAACGGCATCATCCTGCCAGACCAGATGATCGTCATCCTCCAGAGTGAAGGTGCCGCCGTTGGAGAATTCATCTTTTTCCAGGAACAGATTGATGGACTCAAAATCGATGGGCGTTACGTCAACGGATACAAACGCGCCCTGATCCCGGTCATAGGTGCACAGGTAGCTGTAGGAGGTCTCCTCTCCAAGATAAGCCTGCACAAAGTAGTAGCAGGTCACCCACCCGATGGAAACCGAGTAGCCATCCTCATTCCACCAATACGCAGACATCAGATCCTGCTCGATGTGTTCAAAGTCCAGGCCGTTCTGGGCTGCTTC